>JBOHEL010000120.1:0-10963 GCA_050700995.1 Sciscionella sp.
GCCCTGGTGCGGCGCACCGCGTCCAGCACCCGTAGCGGCAACCGCAACAGCTCGGGCGTCGCCTTACGCGGCAAGGGCACCGGCGGAATCAGCTCAAGCTGGTAGCCGCGCTCGGGTACCAGCCTGCTCTCCAGCCCCCGTTCGGTGCCCAGCGCCACGATGCGCGCCTCCGGCCGCAGCCTGCGCACGGCGTCGGCGAGGCTCATAGCCGGTTCGATATGCCCTGCCGTGCCACCACCGGCCACCACCACGCACGGTCCTCGCCGCTGCGCTTCCTGACCCGTCATTCCCGCCTCGTCATCCCTGCCTGTCACCGTCCGTCAGCACCCCGCACCCCATCGGCACCGTCGGTTCATTGTGCGACGCGTCCGCCACTGGCACGCCGACGGTAGTCGGCGGCAGGCGCGGCACGCGGCTGACGCCTGCGATCCTGCCCCGTCGGGCTCCTGCCCTTCGACCCGCCCGGCCTCCCGGCGCCGCGCGGCGGCGGCGACGGACGCGCAGGCTTGCGCCGTACCGGAGGCTGGTACACCGGCGGCGCGGGCAGCCGCAGCAGCCGCCCGAACCTGCCTGGGCCCTGCGACCGCAGGTCGGCCACCGCTGCAGGCTCGTGCCGGGCACAGTTCGCGAGGATGCCGAATACCAGCATCGTCGCGGTGATCGACGTACCACCGTAGGAGATCATCGGCAGCGTCACCCCAGTCACCGGCAGCAGACCGACGACGTAGCCGATGTTGATCGACGCCTGGGTCACCAGCCACACCGTCAACGTGCCGGCGATCAGCTTGATCCACGGATCCACATTGCGCGCCGCGATCCGCAGCCCGACCACTGCGAGCGCGACGAACAGGCCGACTACGACCAGCGCCCCGATGAGACCGAGTTCCTCGCCGACGAGCGCGAAGATGAAGTCGGTGCGCAGGTTCGGCAGGTAGCGCCATTTCGATGCGCCCTGCCCGAGACCCTGACCGAACAGGCCGCCGTCCGCCAGCGCGTAGAGCGCCTGGTGCGCCTGGTAGGAACCGCCCTGGGTGTCCGCACCAGGGTTGAGGAACGAGATCACGCGAGCCAACCGGTACTTCGCGCCGATCGCCAGCATCAGCACCCCTGCGATGCCCCCGCCGAGGAGCGCGGCGAAGATCCGCAACGGTGCGCCGACGAACCACAGCAGCGCGACAACCACTGCGCCGAGGGTGACCGTGCTGCCCAGATCCGGTTGCAACATCACCAGCGCGAACATCAGCAGGGCTACCGGAATCACCGGAACCAGCAGATGCCGGTACTGGTGCAGCACGGCCTGCTTGCACACCAGCACGTGCGCGCCCCACAGCGTCAGCGCGAGCTTGGCGACCTCGACCGGCTGGAAGGAGAGCGGGCCGATCTGAAACCAGCCCTTGGAGCCGTTGATGGTCGGCCCGATCAACAGCACGGCCACCAGCATCAACACGCACAACGCGACGAACGCGCCGCTGAAACGCCGGAAGAGCTTCAGCGGCAGGCGCAGCCCCAGCCAGAACAGCACCGTGCCAAGCGCAACGAACAGCGCCTGCTTCTTGAACAGCCCGTACACCGAGGAGTCCTGGGAGTAGGACTCGACGGAGGTCGCCGAGAGCACCATCACCAGGCCGAGCACGGTGAGCAGCCCGAAGACCGCCAGAATCAGGTGGAACGACGCGAGCGGCCTGCCGAGCCATGCGGTCAGCGCAGTGCGCACCACGGTGACGCGGCTACCCAGCACGCCGCCGTCATTCCCACTGCCGGGACGCTCCCGGCGCCCGGTACGGCGCCCGGTGCGCGCGGCGGTGGTCATCGGGCCGCTCCGTGCGCCAGCCGCGCCACCGCGTCGGCGAACGCCCTGCCCCGTTCGCCGTAGTTGACGAACATGTCCAGCGATGCAGCAGCGGGCGCCAGCAGCACGACGTCACCGGGACGTGCCATGGCGCTGCCGCCCTCTACGGCCCTCCTCATGGGTTCATCCTCACCCGAGACGACCCTCACGACGGGGACATCCGGTGCGTGTCGCGCGACGGCGGCACCGATCACATCCTGATCGACACCGAGCAGTACCACTCCGGCGAGCCGCGGCGCCACGTCGGCGAGCAGGCCGTCCACCGAGGCACCCTTGAGCTGGCCACCCGCGATCCACACCACCCTGCGATGTGCCCGCAGCGAGGCGGCCGCCGCGTGAGGGTTGGTGGCCTTGGAATCGTCGATGTAGCTCACGCCGTCGATCTCCGCGATCCGCACCGCCCGGTGAGCGCCAGGTTGGTAACCGCGCAACCCGTCGGCCACCGCCCGGCTCGGGACCCCGTAAGCGCGGGCCAGCGCTGCCGCGGCGAGCGCGTTCGCCACGTTGTGCTGCCCACCGGGGCGCACGTCGGCCACAGTCGCCATGGCGGTGCCCGCACCGTCGCCGAACGCGCGATCCACGAGTACACCCTCGATCACGCCCAACTGCCCAGCTGCCGGCTCGCCCAGGGTGAAGTAGGCGGCGCGCTCGCCGCCGCCGGCGAGCTCGGCGGCGACCGCGTCATCGGCGTTGCACACGCGTACCCGCGCACCGTGATAGATCCGCGCCTTGTCGGCAGCGTATGCGGCCAGCGAGCCATGCCAGTCGAGATGATCCTCGGAGACGTTGAGCACCACGGCTGCCAGCGGCGCCACTGTCGCCGACCAATGCAGCTGGAAGCTGGAGAGTTCCACGGCCAGCACCTCGTGACCGGCGCGCATCGCCTCGATCACCGGGAGGCCGATGTTCCCGCATGCCACCGCATCAGCACCGGCCGCACGCAGTATCGACTCCAGCATTCCAACGGTGGTGGTCTTGCCGTTGGTCCCGGTGACAGCCAGCCACGCCGGTTGCCGCCCGGACCGGCTGCCCACCCGCCATGCCAACTCGACGTCGCCGATCACCTCGATGCCGCGTGCGGCGGCCGCCAGCAGCAGCGGGGTGTCCGGCCGCCATCCGGGCGAGGTCACCACAAGGCGAGTTGCCTCGGGGGGTGTAGCCAGGCGTGGGGCGAGGTCGACGCCGATGTCGGTAAGGTCCGCCAACCGCGCCGGGTCGGAATCGGTCACTGTGACCGCGGCGCCGAGCTCGGCCAGCAGCCGTGCCGCGGATCGGCCGGTGACACCGGCTCCCGCGACCAGCACCGTGACACCATCGAGTGCGGCGGTGTCATCCGCGAGCACGCTCATCAGCCGCCCCCGGAAGTGAGCCACTCGCTGTAGAACAGCCCGATCCCGAACATGCAGCAGATGCCGGTGAGCAGCCAGAACCGGATGATCACCGAGGTTTCCGCCCACCCGGAGAGTTCGAAATGATGATGGAATGGCGCCATCCTGAACAGCCTGCGGCGGGTGGTACGGAACACCACGATCTGCAGCACCACCGAGATCATCTCCACCACGAACAGCCCGCCGACCACCACCATCAGCAGCTCGGTTCTGGTGGTGATGGACAACCCCGCGACGAGCCCGCCGAGTGCGAGCGAGCCGGTGTCGCCCATGAAAATCTTGGCAGGTGCGGCGTTCCACCACAGAAAGCCCGCGCAGGCACCCAGTGCCGCCGCGGACACCAGTGCGAGGTCGAGCGGATCGCGAACGTAGAAGCATCCGGCCGCCACCCGTGCCGTGCAGTCATGCCCATTCTGAAAGAAGGCGATCACGACGTAGGTGGCGAGCACCATCGCCGAAGAGCCACCTGCCAGGCCGTCCAGCCCATCCGTGAAGTTGACCGCGTTGGCCCATGCCTCGATCACCACCACAGCGAAGACCACGAAACCGACGACACCCAGCGAGATCACCGGGATATCGCGGACGAAGGAGAGGTTCACCGAAGCAGGCGTCAGCCCCTCGCCGTTGGCGAACTGCATCACGAGGATGCCGAAGAGCACCGCCGCGAGGAGCAGGCCGACGCTCTTCGCGGTCTTGTTCAGCCCCAGGTTGCGCTGCTTGCGAATCTTGAGGAAGTCGTCGAGGAACCCGACGACTCCCAGCGTGGTAGCTAGCAGCAGGACCAGCAGGCCCGACGCGGTAAGCCCCGCGTTGTCCCCCATCAACAGGCTCACCAAGTGCGAGACCAGGTACCCCGCCCACACCGCGACCAGGATCGCGACGCCGCCCATCGTCGGTGTGCCGCGCTTGGACCGGTGGCCTTTCGGGCCTTCCTCGCGGATCTCCTGACCGAAGCCCTGCCGGGAGAACACCTTGATCAGATAAGGCGTGAACAGGATGGAGACGAGCAGTGCGGTGCCCGCCCCGATCAGGATCCCCTTCACGCGTGATCACCCGCGCCATGGCCCTCGGGTCGGATGTCGCGCGGCGCGAGCACGTCCTCGGCGACCCGCCACATCCCGTAGGCGTTCGCGCCCTTGACAAGCACGACATCCTCGCCGCGGAGCTCGGAGCGCAGCAACGTGATCGCCGCCTGGACGTCCGGCACGAACACCGACTCCTCTCCCCACGAACCCTCCTGGTTCGCGCCTTGATGCATGGCGCGGGCCTGCGCGCCGACGACCACCAGCCGGTCGATATCCAACCGCACCGCCAAGCGCCCGATCTCGTCGTGCACCCGCGTGCTCTCGTCGCCGAGTTCGCCCATCGGTCCCAGCACCGCCCAAGAGCGCCCCGACGCCCTTGCCCTGCTCATCGTGGCCAGCGTCTTCAACGCCGCGCGCACCGACTCCGGGCTGGCGTTGTACGCGTCGTTGAGCACCGTGAGGCCATCCGCGCGGGTGCTGACATCCATCCGCCTACCGGAGATCCGCACCGCGCCCGAGAGGCCCCCTGCCACCTCCGGCAGCGTGGCGCCGAGCCGCAGTGCGACAGCCGCGGCGGACAACGCGTTGCCGACGTGGTGCGCACCGTGCAGGCTCAGCGTAACCGGGTGATCACCATCAGCCGTAACAAGGCGGAACGACGCTCGCGCCTGATCGTCGAGCGCCACATTGACCGCACGCACACCGGCCCAGGACGCCTCGCCGACCAGCACGACATCCGCAACTGTGCGCTCGGCCATCGCCGCGACAAGCGGGTCATCGGCGTTGAGCACCGCGACTCCGCCATCGGCGGCGGCGGGCAGCGCCTCCGCCAGCTCGCCCTTGGCGGTAGCGATGTTCTGCCTGGAACCGAACTCCCCGACATGCGCGCTGCCCACGTTGAGCACAACCCCGATACTGGGCGGCGCGACCTCGCACAGCGCCGCGATATGCCGCGGTCCTCGCGCGGAGAGCTCCAGCACGAGGTACCGGGTGCCCTCGTCGCAGCGCAACGCCGTCCAGGGGTGTCCGAGCTCGTTGTTGAACGACCCGGGAGGTGCGACAGTCGGCCCCATCGGAGCCAGCAACTGCGCTACCAGGTCCTTGGTGGACGTCTTGCCGGAGGATCCGGTCACCCCGACCACCGCGAGCCCCCGGGGGATCAGCTCGTCGACGACATGCCTGGCGAGCTTCCCCAGCGCTGCCAGCACTGCCGCACCGGCACCGTCGGAATCCCCCGCCAGCGCGAGCGCGCCCCGATGAGCCTCACGCACCGGGGGCACGATCACCGCTGGCGTACCGACCTCCCTGGCAGCCAGCACGGCGGCCGCGCCCCGCGCGACAGCGGCCGCGGCGAAGTCGTGGCCGTCCACCCGCTCTCCCGGAACCGCCACGAACAACCCGCCGGGCATGATGGCGCGGGAGTCGAACTCCACGCTGCCGGTCACGGCGGTGTCGCCGCCAGCGTCGTGCAGGCGGCCGCCGACCACCGCCGCGATCTCGGCCAGCGTGAGGGTGATCACGCGCTCACCTGACCAAGCCGGATACGGATCGCCGCTTCCAACTCGTCCCTATCGGAGAAGGGGTGGACCACACCGTTGATCTCCTGACCGCTCTCGTGTCCCTTGCCTGCGACGATCACCACGTCCCCTGGCCGCGCGCGGTCAACCGCCGCCCCGATGGCCTGCCTCCGGTCGCCGATCTCGATCACCTCGCCGCGCCCGGCCACCGGTACCCGCATCGCCCCGGCAACCATTTCCGCCCTGATGGCCGCGGGATCCTCGCTGCGCGGGTTGTCGTCGGTGACGACAAGCACCTCGGACCGGCTAGCCGCTTCCGCACCCATCAGCGGCCGCTTGCCGGCATCCCGGTCACCGCCACAACCCAGCACCACGATCACCCGGCCGCCGCCCGCGCGCCGCAGCTGAACGCGAACCGCATCCAACGCGGAGGAAACCGCCGCAGGCTTGTGCGAATAGTCAACCACGGCAGTGAATTCCTGCCCGCACGACACCCGCTCCATACGTCCAGGCACGTCCACCGTGGACAGCCCGTAGGCGATAGCGCCTGAGTTCACGCCTGCGGAATGCAGGATCGCGGCGGCCAGCAGCGCGTTCGCAACGTTGAACTCGCCGGGTAAGCGCAGTGAGATCGGCAACCGGATACCGCCAGGACCGTTCGCCACGAACGACTGCCCGCCGTCGGCCCCCGCGCGGATCCCGGTCGCGGTCCAGTCGGCTTCGGTGTGACGGGTGGCGACCGTGATCGTGCCCGGCCGGACGAGCCTTCTACCCCACTCACCGTCCACGCAGACCACCTCGGTGCTCGATCGGCCGTCGAACAGCTTGGCCTTCGCGCCGAAGTAGTCCTCCATATCGCGGTGGAAATCCAGGTGATCCTGCGACAAGTTGCTGAACGCGCCCACCGCGAACCTGGTGCCTGCCACCCTGCCGAGAGCGAGCGCGTGGCTGGAGACCTCCATGCACACGTCGGTGACGCCCGCCTCCACCATCACGCCCAACAGCGCCTGCAGATCGGGAGCCTCCGGGGTGGTGAACGCGCTGGCGAGACGCTCCCCGGCGACGCGGGTCTCCACGGTGCCGAGCAGGCCCGTCACCCGGCCCGCCGCCTGCAGCCCCGCGTGCACGAGGTAGCTGGTGGTGGTCTTGCCCGAGGTGCCGGTGATCCCGAGCACCGAAAGATGGCGGGAGGGTTCCCCGTAGATCATTGCCGATGCGATCCCGAGCACGCCGCGCGGATCGTCGTGCACCAGTACCGCGCCAGCGGAGTCGGCCAGCGCGGGCCGCCTGGCGCCCTCCGCGTCGGTCAGCACCGCCACCGCGCCTGCAGCGATCGCCGCCTCGACGAAGTCCGCGCCGTGCGCTCTGGCTCCCGGCAGCGCGGCGAACAGGTCCCCGGAGTAAACGTGCTGAGCGCGCAGGGTAGCGCCGGTGACCGTCACCTCACCCGGATCGTCACCGCCCGCTGCCCGGTCCTGCAGCCTGGCGCCGATCCGGTTGGCGAGATCGGCCACCCGTACCGGCTCGACCCTGGTAGGACGGGGCGGCACTGGAATGATTTTCGGCGGCGCGCCCTGCTCACGGCCGTCCCGGTGTCCTGACTTGGCTGGCACGCTCGCGAAGGCTACCGGCGTCGTGATCGCGGCCGTTCGCATGTCCTTCCTTCCTGGCGTCGTGCCTGGCAACGACGGCGGTATGGGGACCAACACAGGTGGCTGCCCGCACCCGAATCGCGGGCGCGGGGTACCTAGCGGGTGGTCCTCGGTGTAGCCGGAGCGTGGTTACCCCAGCACGAACGGCACGTTGGGGATCGGTTTCGGCGAGGTCGCAATGTGGTAACGCTGGGTCAGGTATGCGGCGACGTCGTGAAACAGCGGAGCTGCCGTCGTACCGCCTTCGCCCGCTTTCGGTGCGTCCAGCATGATGCCGACGACGAACCGCGGGCTGTTCGCGGGCAGTATCCCCACGAAAGTGGTAGTGATCTTCGTCGGGCTGTATGTGCCGTTGACCACCTGCTGGGCGGTACCCGTCTTGCCCGCGATGTTGTACCCGGGCAATGCGGCAGGGGTGGCAGTGCCGGTCTCGTTGTGACCGTTGTTCTGCGTGACGTGGCTGATGATCTCTTTGACCGTCTGCGCCTGCTTCGTGCTCACCACCCGCACCCCTGCTGGTTGCGGTGTGGGCACGACCGTGCCATCCGGCTTGGTGATCGACTTGATGATCCGAGGCGGGACCCGCACGCCGTTGTTCGCGATCGCCTGATACATCCCCGCCATCTGCAGCACCGTCATCGACAGGCCCTGGCCGATCGGCAGGTTCGCGAATGTCGAGCCCGACCACTTGTCCATCGGTGGCACGTAACCGCAGCTCTCGCCTGGCAGGCCGATGCCGGTGCACTGGCCGAGCCCCATCTTGTGCACCATGTCCATGAATGCCTGCGGCCCGACCCGCTTGGCCATCTCGTCCGCCCCGATGTTGGAGGACTTGGCCAGCACGCCGGTCACCGTGTACGTCTGGTCGGGGTGCGACCAGTCGTCGTGGATGGTGCGATCGGCGACCCTGAGCACTGACGGCACCTGAACTGTGGTGTCCGGTTTCATCCCTGCCACCACCGCGGCCGAGGCCACCACGATCTTGTTCACCGACCCCGGCTCGTACGGCGTGGTGACCGCGGCGTCTCCGAGCTGTGATGGATCGACGTGCGCGGGATCGTTCGGGTTGAACGCGGTGTCATTGGTCAGCGCGAACACCTGACCGGTGTGTGCGTCCAGCACGACGGCGCTGCCGTGCTGCGCGCCGGTCTTGTGCTGGTATCGCACGAGCAGCTGATGGAGCTTGTACTGCAAGTCGCTGTCGATCGTGAGCTGCACGCTCTCCCCTGCGCGTGCGGCCCTCACGTCACGCTCGGTGCCGGGGATCACCACGTTGTCGTTGCCCGACTCGGTGTCGACGACCCGCAGCCCTGGCGTCCCCGACAACTCCTTGTCCATCGAGTACTCCAAACCGGCAAGGCCGTGCACGGCCTGTGGCTTGCGATCCATGCGCCAGTTGGCCATGCCAAGGATGTTGGAGGCCACGGTGCCGTCCGGGTACTCACGGATCGCTCGGTGCTCAACGGCGATGTCGGGGAATTTCGCGACGATGTCCTTGGCCACCGCCGGTTCAACCTGCTGGTCGAGATAGGTGAACGTCCGGTCCGAGCGCAGTGTCTTGAGTAGGTTCGGCTCGTCGATGGCAGCGCCGAGGCGCTTTTTGAGATAGTCGGCCATCGCCTGGCTATGGGCCTGGTAGTCGACACCGTTGGTCGCCCCGTCCTTCGCGGCCTTGTCCCACTGCTCGCGAATGCGTTTGGGCTGCACCGACAGCGCGTCGGAATCCGCGGAGAACGCGAGCTTGGTGCCTTCCCTGCCGGTGATCACGCCACGCTGCGCGGGGATCTGCACCTGCGTGACTCGCTGCTGCTCCGCCTGCGTTGACAGCGCGTGTGCCTGGAACACCTGTACGTTCACCAGTTGCACGCCTGCCGCCAGCAGCACGCCGACCAGCAGCAGCCTGCCGACAGTGAGCCGCATCCTGTGACGCGGTTGCCTCGACCTCGCGCCCGCCGGCCGGGTCGCGACGAATACCGGGGCACGGCGACGTCCTGGCCGGCTCTCACGCATCTAGTGGCCTCCCGCCTGGTGTCCTGGGGCCGGCGCCGCCTGCTGCTGTGGCGAGGGTTGCACTGATTGCCGCGCTGCGGTCCCCCCCTGGCTGCCGGTGTTCTGCCGGCCGGCAGGCGGCGGTGGCGGTGCGGTGGCTTTGGTCGGTGTACCGATCACGGTCACCTTCCCTCCTTGACCTGCCACGAGCACAGCAGGCACGCCGGCCGGGACCATGCCCAACTGGCGAGCCTTGGCCGCGAGCGAGGCGGGCGAGGACTGCTTCGCCACGTCCTCCTGCAATTGCTCCGCCTGCGTTGTGAGGTCGGTCACCAACTGCTGCGCCTTCTCAAGCTGGTAGGAACCCGCGGTGGCCTGTGTGGAGAACCATAGGATCGCCACCACCCCCGAGACGAGTAGGCCCATCACCAGCACGACGAAGGACGCCCGCGACGGCAGCAAGGAGCCGGGAGTTTGGCGCCGCCCCTGGCGAGCGCTGCCGCGCGTGTGTCTCACCTGCTGCGCGCGCTCGGCGCGACGCGCGTAGGCCCGCTCCGCCGCCGCGGAGCGCGTCCTCGACGGTGTGGCGTCCGGCGTCGGGCGCACCGTGCCGGGCGCACGCTCCCGCGCGGGTGCCGGCGCGGTCCGCGAGCGCGCCCCGGAGCTGGACTCTCGTGCCGGTGCTGTCATCTCACGCCCCTAACTTCTCGGCCGCCCGCAGCCGCACCGATGCGGCCCTGGGATTGCGCTCGATCTCAGCCGCATCCGCCTGCTCCGCCCCTCTGGTGAGCAGGCGGAACTGCGGGCCGTGCCCGGCAAGCTCGACCGGCAGTCCTTCCGGGGTGCGTGAGCGCGCCTTCTCCGCCAGCACGCGCTTGACTATCCGGTCCTCGAGCGACTGGTAAGCCTCGACCACGATGCGCCCGCCGACGACCAGCGCGTCCAACGCCGCAGGCAGCGCGCGTCGCAACGTTTCCAGCTCACCGTTGACCTCGATCCGCAGCGCTTGGAAGGTCCGTTTCGCCGGGTGACCTCCGGTGCGCCGCGATGCGGCGGGCACCGTCGCGTACAACAGCCGCACCAGCCTGGCACTGGTGCTGAACGGCTCACGTGCCCGCTCCTCGGAGATGGCGGCCGCGATCCTGCCCGCGAACCGCTCCTCGCCGTACTCGCGCAACACCCGCCGCAGGTCGGCAACGGGATAGGTGTTGAGGACCTGCGCGGCGGTGACACCGGCGTCCTGGTTCATCCGCATGTCCAGCGGCGCGTCCCTGGAGTACGCGAACCCGCGGTCCTGGGCGTCGAGTTGCAGTGAGGACACGCCGAGGTCGAACAGCACGCCGTCTATCCGGGCCAGCTCCAGGTCCGCGAGCACATCAGGAAGCTGGTCGTATACCGCGTGCACGAGATGGACGCGGTTGCCGTGGCGGTGCAGTCGCTGCCGTGAACTCCGCAGCGCCTGGTGGTCGCGGTCCATGCCGACCAGCGTCAGTTCCGGATGTGCCGCGAGCAGCGCGTCGGCGTGCCCGCCGAGGCCGACGGT
>JBOHEL010000121.1:0-10958 GCA_050700995.1 Sciscionella sp.
GGGTGACCGTCTTGTTCGTCACCGGCACCTTGGGCGCGGTGAATGAGCCGTTGGACTCACCCTTCGAGGTCGCCCACCCCTGGATGTTCGACGGCACCGCGCTGTTAGCGCCGCCCGAGCCGGAGCCGGTACCACTACCGCCGCCGCCGCTACCACAGGCGGTAGCCAACATCGCTGAGCCAGCAATCAGCGCGAGCGCGCTGATAATCCTGGATCTCCTCATAAGTTCGTGCCCTCCTCGCACAACGCCGATCGCCCGGTGCCGGTCGGCTACCGGTGCGATCGCATGACAACGATGCTCACGCCCTGCGACGCAGGCACCGAGGACGCACGGTAAGGACCGAACGTGCTCCTGACCACTCCAACCCGCCCCATTGTGACCAAAGGGTGACTTTAAGAGGTCCGCCCGCGACAAGAAGGTTACCGAGCGCTAACACTGCTCGACAAACCTCCAGTACATGGACCTGCACTCTTAATATGTGAGATGTGGGCCAACAGGCCTAACGAATGCCGCTGCGGCGCCATTCGGGTGCACTCGGGAACGGCGCGACCAGTGGCGCACTGTGCGCCACCCCCGTCATGTCCTTGCCGACCACGACCTCGTCCGCCTGCTGGAACAGCGGGATCACCACCGCCTGCGACCACAGTGCGGGCGCCAGCGCCGCCAGCGCTTCGCTGCGCGCCAGATCGCCGGTCAGCGCGGCGGTGATCGTGGGTTGCAGTGCGGGGTCGCAGAAACCGCTCGGGTTGGGCGGCACGGGCTGCCGGGCACCGGCTTCCGGACAGCCGAACTCGGCGGCCAAAGTGGCGGTCGGATCGCTCGTCACAGGGCGCGGGGCCACCACGATGTCGATGCCATGGGCTGCGCTGCCCTTTCCGATGCCCTGATCGCCTCCGTGGGCGGCCAGCAGCGTGCCGTACAGCTGGGCCGCGGGCGGGGTGCTGACACTCGCCTTGATGCCCGCCGCGGTGAGTTGCCGCGCGAGCTGCTGGGCCAGCGCGTCGTAGGGCTGCGCGCCCTGAGGAGCCGCGATCCGCAGCCGCAGCGGCTTGCCTGCCTTTGACCAGCCCGCGTCGCTGTGGTGGTAGCCGGCGGCAGCGAGCTGGCTCCGCACGGTGGCAGGTCTCGGCGCAGCACCGGGAGCATCCGACGGCATCGTCGCGTGGTACCCGGCCTGGGACGGCGCCAGCACCAGGGAGTCGTCCCGCAGCGAGCCGGCCGCCATGCTCAACCCGTCATGAATCAGCGCGTTGCGGTCGATCGCCGCGGCCACCGCGCGCCGCACCCGCTGATCACCAAGCGCAGGCCCGCTCGGGCGTAGCAACAACTGCACCACGTTCGGGCGGGCCACCGGCGTCACCGTCACCCGATCGCCGAGGTTGTGCAGAGCCGTCATCACCTGCGCGCTCGCCGCCAGCGACGCCAACTGCACATCACCGGTGCGCAGCCCCTTAACGACGTCGTCCACCGGCGCCTTGCGCAGCACCACCTGGTCGGGTAGCGCGGGATCGGCCCAGTACCTGTCGTTGCGTTCCAGCACGATCTCGCCGCGCGCGGTGTCAAGCGAGCGCACCGCGAAAGGGCCCGCTACCGCGGGAAAACTACCGGCTAGCGCGTTCTGCCACCCGCCGGGAGCGTCCTTGAGCAGATGGGCGGGCAGCAGGTCGGTGAACAGGGAGCGCCAGCCGGGGTAAGGCTTGGAAAATGTGACCTGCACCACTTTGCCATTGGCGCGCGCGCTGATATCGGAGATCAGCCGGTAACCCCCTGGGTCGATCACTCCCGGCTGCGTCGCCATCGCATCGCGCAGGTAGACGAAGTCCTCCGCGGCAATCGGCACGCCGTCCGACCACGAGGCATCGGTGCGCACCGTGTAGGTGACGGTGAACGGCACCGCGCTCGTCACCGCGGCCGACGCCACCACGGAGCGGTCCAACTCCGGCGTGCCGTCAGGCGCTTGCCGGAACACCGACGGCAGCAGCAGTGACGACAGCGCGCTGGTGACAGTGGAACGGTCGGCCAAGGTATGCGGGTTGTAACCACCCGAAACGGAATTCAGCCCAACGACGACCTGCTGCGTCTGTGGCTTCGGCGCCGGCTTGGTGCTCGCCACATTTGTGGTCACCAGCGGCGGGGGCGGGGTGTTGGTGCAGCCCGCAAGCGCGAGCGACAGCGCGGCACACGCCGTCAGCACGCCCAGCCCACGAGCCCGCACAACCTCCCCCTCGATCCCATCGAAACGCCCATCGTGCCACACGCCGTCACGGTGGGTAACGCGGCGCGGCGCGGTCGGTCAGTTCAGGCTCTTGGCGCGGGAACGCTCCTTGGCGCGCTGCGCCGAGTCCAGCACCACCTTGCGCACCCTGATCACGTCCGGCGCCACCTCGACGCACTCGTCGACCGAGCAGAACTCCAGCGCCTCTTCCAGCCCGAGCTTGCGCGGACGGGCCAACCGCTCCAGCTCATCGCTGGTGGACGAGCGCATGTTGGTCAGCTTCTTCTCCCGGCAGACGTTGATGTCGAGGTCCTCCGCGCGCGGATTCTCCCCGACAACCATGCCCTGATACGCCTGCGCGCCGGGTTCCACGAAGAACGAGCCGCGATCCCCGAGCTGGATCATGGCGTAGGCGGTGACCTGCCCGGACCGGTCGGCGACCAGCGAGCCGGAGTGCCGGGTGCGCAGCTCGCCGACCCACGGGTGGTAGCCCTCGAACACGTGGTTCGCGATGCCGGTACCCCTGGTGTCGGTGAGGAACTGGGTGCGAAACCCGATCAGTCCGCGAGCCGGGATCAGGTATTCGATCCGCATCCGGTCGCTGCCGTGACCGCCCATATGCTCCAGCTGTCCCTTGCGGCTCGCCAGCAGTTGCGTGATCGCGCCGAGGTACTCCTCAGGGGCGTCAACGGTGAGCCGTTCGAAGGGTTCGCAGAGCTTGCCGTCCACGACCCTGGTGACCACCTGTGGCTTGCCAACGGTGAGCTCGAAGCCCTCCCTGCGCATGGTCTCCACCAGGATCGCCAGCGCCAGCTCGCCACGACCCTGTACCTCCCAGGTGTCGGGGCGCTCGGTCGGCAGCACGCGCACACTCACGTTGCCGACCAGTTCGGCCTCCAGCCGGGACTTGACCAGCCGCGCGGTGAGCTTGCGGCCACCGCCCTTGCCAGCGAGCGGCGAGGTGTTGACGCCGACGGTCATGGAGATCGCGGGCTCGTCGACATCGATGCGGGGCAGGGGGCGCGGGTCCTCTGGGTCGGCGAGGGTGTCGCCGATGGTGATCTCCGGGATGCCCGCGATCGCGACAAGGTCGCCGGCCTCGGCGTGGTCGGCGGGTACCCGAGTCAGCGCTTCGGTGATCATCAACTCGGTCACCTTGACCCGGCTGATCGTGCCGTCTTCCCGGCACCACGCCACCTGCTGGCCCTTGCGCAGCCGCCCGCCGTGGATCCGCAGCAGCGCGATGCGGCCGAGGAAGCTCGACGCGTCGAGGTTGGTGACCAGCGCGCGCAGCGGCCCGTCGATATCACCGACGGGTGCCGGTATCTTGCCGAGTAGCACGTCGAAGAGCGGATCGAGGTTGCCCGAATCCGGCATGCCGCCATCATCGGGCTGGTTCAGGCTGGCTCGCCCCGCTCGCGCGGAGGTGTAGACCACGGGCAGGTCGAGCACCGACTCGTCCATGCCTTCGAGATCGGATGCGAGATCGAGCAGCAGGTCGTGGGTCTCCTCGACCACCGCCGAGATCCTGGCGTCCGGGCGGTCGACCTTGTTTACCACCAGCACCACTGGCAAGCCCGCTGCCAACGCCTTGCGCAGCACGAACCGGGTCTGCGGAAGCGGACCCTCGCTCGCGTCGACCAGCAGCAGCACGCCGTCGACCATGGCGATCCCGCGCTCCACCTCGCCACCGAAGTCGGCGTGACCAGGGGTGTCGATCACATTGATGACCACGTCGCCGTCGGGTGTGTGCCGCCGCACCGCGGTGTTCTTGGCGAGGATCGTGATGCCCTTCTCACGCTCCAGGTCGCCGGTGTCCATCACCCTGTCGACCAGCTCGGTGCGGGCGGAGAACGCGCCGGACTGCCGCAGCATCGCGTCAACCAGAGTCGTCTTGCCGTGGTCGACGTGCGCCACGATGGCGACGTTGCGCAGGTCCGTACGGGTCTTGTGACCCGTGGCGGCGGATGCGGGCACGCGCTTACTCCTGTCGAGAGAAGATGTAACCGGAAAGGGGCCGAG
Organism: Sciscionella sp.; assembly: GCA_050700995.1. Classification (GTDB taxonomy): domain Bacteria; phylum Actinomycetota; class Actinomycetes; order Mycobacteriales; family Pseudonocardiaceae; genus JBOHEL01. Next base: position 4,239 of record JBOHEL010000121.1, read on the forward strand.
ACGGCTGCCACGCCACACGGGGCCTTGTCAAGGATAGCGGTACCACCGAAGTGACCGTCCTCACCGCTGCTGAAAGTGGCTTTTGTGTAATAGAGCGTGCTGAACGTGGCTCTCGTGTCGTTCTTTGGAACAAGAGCCACTTTCAGCACAACTGGGCACGGACGGCGGGTAGTAGCGCCCGGTCGGCGGGCAGCCAGTCGAGGGTGTCGAGGTCGCCTGCGGCCACCCAGCGGACGGCCTGGTGCTCCTGGACCACCGGCTCTCCGCCGGCGAGTTCGGCGGCGTAGGCGCGCAGCAACGGGCCCGACGGCAGCGGTATCTCCGGACCCACCCGCTCGCCGGCGCGCACGTCGACCGCCAGCTCCTCGCGGATCTCGCGCACCACAGCGGCGGACTCGGACTCACCTGCCTCAACCCTGCCGCCCGGCAACTCCCACCTTCCGGCGTCGGCCGCCGGGTACGCGCGCTGCTGCGCCAGCACGGCGCCGCTGCGGATGATCACCGCGGCCACCACGACCGGCAGCCGCCGTACCTGCCGATGTACCCGCTCGGCAACGGCCGTCAGCCGTGCCAGCACGCGCCGCCGCCAGAGCAGCGCGTCGAGCACCTCACCGAACCGCCGCCAGCTCACCGTGCAGGTCAGCAGCGTGCCCGCGCCGGTGGCGGCGAGCGCCATCCGTACCGGCTGGGCTCCGCCAGGCAACGGCACGCTCGATGGCCCGAGCCGATCGGCGACGGCCTTCACGGTGGTCAGCGGGGCGTCGATCAGCACCGTGGTTCGCAGCGTCGTGGTTCGCGGTGGGGGCACGCCACGCGATCTTGCCCGGCTCACCCTGCCACCCGCGCGGCGGGCCACCGGATATCGAAGCGGGCACCACCCTCTGGGGACACCGCGGCCCTGACACTGCCTCGGCGGCGCCGGACCAGTTCCGCGACCAGCGCCAGGCCAAGCCCTGAACCACCCGATTGCCGTGCACGGTCATCGGCTACCCGGTAGAAGCGGTCGAATACCCGACCCCGGTGCTCCCGCGGTATGCCGTGCCCGTCATCATCGACCAGCAGGCGCACCCGGTTGTACCCGCTGAGCACCGTGACCGTGACGCCGGCGCGTGCGTACCGGCTGGCGTTGCGCAGCAGGTTGTCCAGCACCAGATCGACCTCGGCCGACGCGGCCGACACCGTGCAGTGGGTGCCGGGCGCCTCGAATCGCACGAGGGGTCCGCCACCTGGCAGCCGGTTGATCGCGGCCTGCACCGCGAACGCCAGGTCCACCGTCTCCACCGGCGGCAGTTCGCCGGCGTCAGATCGGGCCAGCACCAGCAGATCCGACACCATCACCGACATCCGCTCCGCCTCGGCGACGACATCGGCGAGCACCTCGGCGGACAGCTCAGGATCGGGATGCACCACGGCGACTTCCGCCTGGGCACGGATCGACGCGATCGGCGAGCGCAGCTCGTGCGCGGCATCCCCGGTGAAGCGCTGCAAGCGCTCGATAGCGTGATCGCGGCGGGCCAGCAGAGCGTTCATCTCCTCCGCCAGCTCGCGAAGCTCGTCACGCGCGGCGGGTACCGGCAGTCGCTGCCCCGCGGAACTCGCCCGCGCCGCCTCCCGCATCCGCTGCACCGGGCGCAGTGCACCGCGCACCGCCAACCAGGTGACCGCGCCGACCAGCAGGCCCGCGAGCACCGCGCCAACCGACAGCCAGCGCGCACCGAGCCGTTGCGCGGACCAGTACCCCGGAATGCCAGCACCAACCACGACCAGCCGCTGAGTGCCGTCCGGTGCGCTGACGACCGCCCCATGCCAGCGGTGCGGCGGTTCATCGCCTGTGCGCAACACCCACTGGCCTGCCTTCAGCGCACCGACCTCGGACGCGGACAACCGTGGCGGAGGTTGCCCGTCCACCGGGTTTCCCGCGATGTCCAGCACCCGCACCCGCAGGTCCGGCGATGAAGGCAACGTGGTGGCCCCCGCGGTCACTTGCGCCCGTGCTCGGGTGGCCACGACGGCGATGTCGCTGTCCACGGACTGCACCATCAGCGGGCCGATCACCCCCGCGACAAGGCGCGCCAAGGCCAGCAGCACCAGCACCGCGGCGACCGTGACCGCCGAGGTGATCTTGAAACGTAGCGTGCGTCGCCGCCAGAAGGTGATCATTTACCGAGCGCGGTGTCCAGCTCGGGAGTGGACACCAGGTAGCCGTGACCGCGCACGGTGCGCAGCAACGCGCCGCCGCCAGCGGCGTCAAGCTTGCGCCGCAGGTACCCGACGTAGACCTCCACGGCGTTGCGCGTCGCCGCCTCCTCGTCGCCCCACACGGCCCGCAGCAGGTCGTCCTTCGTCACCACCGCACCGGCACGGCCCGCCAGCGTGTCAAGCACCGCGAACTCGCGTGGTGAGAGCGCGACCGGTCTGCCGCACCAGCGCACCTCGCGGCTGGCACGATCCACCTCAAGGTCGCCGACCTTCACCTGCACGCGCAGATCCGATTCGTGCCGCCGCAACACCGCCTTGACCTGCGCGGCGAGCACCACGAACGAGAACGGCTTGACGACATAGCCGTCGGCACCGAGGTCCAACCCGTCCGCCTGGTCGTAGTCACCGTCCTTGGCCGATACCAGCAGCACCGGGGTGCTCACACCGGCCGCCCGCAGCCGTTCCAGTACCCGGTAACCGGACAGCCCCGGCAGCATGATGTCCAGCAGCACCACGTCGAACGCACCGGTCTCGGCCAGCCGCAGCGCGCTGGGCCCGTCAGCCGAGGTGACCACGTCCATGCCCTCCGCGCCGAGGCCCCTACGCAGCGCCGTGCGCACACCGAGTTCGTCGTCGACCACCAGTACGCGAGGTTTCACGCGCACCAGCATGCCGCCTCGGAGCCACCAGGTGCGGGAGGTTCTCAGCATCTTCTCAGCTCGGGGCACGATCAACCAGATCTCTCAGCTCGGTCTCAGCTACCGCGGCGCAAGCTCGGTGCAGTGAGCGGACGAGCCGAGGAGGACACGTGGATTCCAAGAAGGTGACGCTGGGGGTAGCCGGGGCCGGTGTGCTGGCAGGTGTTGTCGGCCTCGCGGTGCTGGCCGCGCCGGCCGGTGCGGGGCCAGCGCCGGCACTGCCGACGGTCAGCCCGCAGGCGCTGGTGCAGTCGGTAATGACTGCCAAACCCGCCGCGCTGAACGGCACCGTTGAGCTAGACAACGAGCTGGGCCTGCCCGCACTGCCGGGAATGTCGGAGCTGGCAAACGGCAAGACCGATATGCAGGTGGCGACCGACGGCAAGTCCAAGGGCAAGCTGTCACTGCCGCAGAACAATACGGAACAGGAGACCGTGGTCGACAACGGCAAGACGATCTGGGTCTATGACTCCGCGAAGCGCTCGGCCACCCGTTACTCGGTTCCCACGGAGGGCACGGCGAAACACGAGTTCGCTAAGCACAAGGGCGCCAAGGCCAACCCCGCGACCATCGCGAAGCAGACCATCAGCGCGATGCGCAAGACCAGCACGGTGACCATCGACGGCACCACAACCGTCGCGGGTCGTGACGCCTACCAGCTGGTGCTGACGCCAAAGCCAACCGAGAAGACGCTGCTGCGCCAGGTACGGGTGTCGATCGACTCGCAGACGAGAATGCCACTTCGGCTTGACGTCTATGGCAACGGATCGGCGAATCCCGTGCTTGCCATCGGCTTCACCTCGCTGAATTTGGGGCCGCAGGATCCGGCAAGCTTCACCTTCACCCCGCCCGCAGGTGTCAAGGTCATCGACGGCAACGCGAAGGTGAAATCCGCACCGAGCACCCAGCGCATGAACGCCGGCCTTGGCGCGCTCGACATCAATGCCATCGGCCACGGCTGGGACACCGTGGTCGTCGGGAAGGTGCCCGCAGGCATGCTGTCCGGTACGGCAGGCCGGAGCGCGCAGGGCGGCACCGATCCGATGCAGCTGCTCTCCCGGTTCGGCAAGCATGTCAGCGGTACCTGGGGCGAGGGTTGGATCGTTCACACGAAGGTCGCGAACGTGCTGATCACCTCGGACGGCCGGGTCGCTGCGGGCTTCGTACCGCAGCAGGTCCTCACTCATGAGATCGGAACCGTCCGGTGACATCGACCGACGCGACGTCCACTATGGACACTGAGGCGGGCGCGACCACGGCCGCACCCGCCTCGGCGGCACGATTCGCCGCCCGCACCAGCGGGCTACGGAAGGTGTACGGGGACACCGTCGCCGTGGATCGCCTCGATCTGGAGGTGCCCGCGGGTGCGGTGCTTGGCATGCTTGGGCCCAACGGTTCCGGCAAGACCACCACCATTCGGATGCTGCTGGGGCTGGCGACACCGACCTCGGGCGAGGTGGAGTTGCTCGGCCACCGGCTGCCCTCGGGCGCGGCGGCCGCACTGCCCCACGTCGGCGCGTTGGTTGAGGGGCCGGGCTTCCACCCGTTCCTCTCCGGCCGGGAGAACCTGCGCCGGGTGGCTGCGGCCGAACCGCACCTGGCGACCAAGGCGATACCGGCAGCGGTCGAGGACGCGCTGACCCGCGTGGCGCTCGCGGCCGCCGCACACCGCAAGTACCGCGCGTACTCGCTTGGCATGAAGCAACGGCTCGGCCTTGCCGCCGCACTGCTGGTGCCCAGGCAACTCGTGGTACTCGACGAGCCAACCAACGGCCTCGACCCCGCGGGCACCAGGGAGATCCGCCGGGTGATCGCGGAACTGCATGCCGCGGGCACCACCGTGATCGTGTCCTCGCACCTGCTCGCCGAAGTGGAGGCCACCTGCACCCACGTCGCGGTACTGCAACGCGGATCCCTTGTCGGGCAGGGAGAACTCTCCGAGCTGCTGGAATCGGGCAACCCGACACTGCTCGTCGCGACACCAGAGGTGTCCGAGGCGGTCGAGGTGCTGCGCGACGCCAGGATCGCTGCGAGGAGTACCGCAGACGGCGTACTTGTCGATCTCGCCGGAACCACCCCTCCGGTGGTGATGCGCACCCTCGTCGGCGCGGAGATCGACGTGTACGAGGCGCGGCGGCAGCGCACCGGGTTGGAGGAGCTGTTCGCCAGGCTGACCGAGCCGGGCGATACCGATTCGTCTGATGCGGATGATCACACGCCAGGGGGAATGCTATGACCACGGCGACGATGACCGCACCGGTCGCACGCGCCACCGTGCAGCGGGCGCCGCTCGGGCGATTGCTGCGGGCGGAGTTGCGCTGGATCTTCCGCAGGCCACGCACGCTCATCGCACTCGGGTTGTTGGCTCTGGTCCCGCTGCTCGTCGCCATCGGCATCAAAGTCGCTGGCCCGTCGTCCAGCCCGGCTGGAATCGTGGGCGTGCTGTTGGGTAACGGCTTCGCCCTGCCGGTGGTCGTGATGATGCTGCTGCTGCAGGTCATGCTGCCGCTGGTGGCGGCGATGTCCGCGGCGGACGCGATCGCGGGCGAGTCGGCAAACGGCACCTGGCGTGGGCTGCTGCTGGCGCCGATCGGCAAGGTCCGATTGTTCGGGATCAAGGCTACCGGTGTGCTCGCCGTATCGTTCGCCGCGACCGCGGTGATCACGGTGTCCGGCGTGATCTGCGGGTTCGCGCTGCTGGGGTCGAACGGCTTGCTCACTCTCTCCGGCAGCACACTCGGTGTGTGGGCTGCGCTCGGCAGGGTCGGGCTGGCCCTGCTGTGGGTGACCGTGCAGGTCTTCGCGATCGGCGCGATCGCACTGGCGATCTCGGCATCGACCGAGCACCCGTTGGTGGTCATGGCCGCCACGCTGGCAGGCCTGATCGCGCTGAACGTGGTCCAGCAGATCTCCACGCTCGACTGGCTGCACCCCTACCTCATCACGCAGAACTGGACCGCGGTGATTGATCTGCTCCGTGACCCGGTGCCGACGGGGTCGCTATGGGCGGGGCTGGCACGCGGCGGCTGCTACCTGGTGATTGGGCTGAGCGTCGCGCTCGCGCGCACGGTGTCCAAGGAGGGCTGAGGGCCCACCACCAGCAGGGCAGGCCGGCCAACAACCGCTCACGCCGGCCTGCCCACCCTCCCCTCGCTGCGCCAGTCCGCGGAAGGGGCCACCATAGGAGTCATGGGCAATGTATTGAGCAAAGAAAAGGTGGACGAGGCACTCGGCGGGCTATCCGAGTGGAGCTCCGAAGGGAACGCGATCACCCGCACCGCCGAACTGGCGAACTTCCCGCAGGCGATCCAGGCGGTCAATCGGATCGCCGAGATCGCGGAGAACAGCAACCACCACCCCGATATCGACATCCGCTGGCGCACGCTGACGTTCCACTGCAGCACACACTCCGAGGGCGGTGTCACCCAGGCTGACCTATCGCTGGCGCAGGAGATCGACGGGGTACTCGACACCCTGGCCGGTTAACCGCTGAAAGTGGCTCTTGTTCCGTAGGGTGTGCTGAAAGTGGCTCTTGTTCCCCTCAACGACACAAGAGCCACTTTCAGCCAACGCCGGCGGGCACTGGCGCGGCAGGGGTTTCCACGGTGCGGGAGTGGCGCCGGCTCACCGCGATGGTCATCAGGGTCAGCAGGCCGAGCGCCGGGTACACCCAGCCGAGCAACGACTGCCACCACGGATGCGGGATCGGCCAGATGTCAGGACCCTGCCACTTGAGCAGGAACGAGATCAGGAAACTGCCGACCGCCGCGAGCCACAACACAGCCGTCACCGTCACCAGGCGGCTGCGCGCGCGGCCGTAGAT
>JBOHEL010000122.1:0-10914 GCA_050700995.1 Sciscionella sp.
GGACTGGGGAATCCTCACGTCGATAAGGGCGGGAACGTGGCGGCCACGTGTGTGCCTGTTTGCAATCTACACTAGTGTAGAAGTTAACGGGGCGGCCTCGTAGTCCTCGCGTATCAAGCACACTCACCGCGAAAGGCACAACACATCGTGTATGACCATCTTGCGGCGGTATCGCCTTCCTACTTCGATTCCGGCTGGTATCTCGATGTCGTGCGGTTCGCGCAGCAGACACCCTGGCTACACGGGGCGGCTAAGATATACACAATCGGCGGTTTCGTAGTGCTGGCACTGTTGCTGCTGGCAGGAGGGTTGCTCGCACGCCATTCCGACGCGCGGTCAGCGGCAGCCGCGCTGGCCGCGCCCATCGGCGTACTCGGTGCCTTCGCGGTCAACGAGATCGTCAAGGCGGCGGTGCGGGAGATCCGACCCTGCGACACGATGCACGTCACGGCGACCGTGCTGCCCTGCGATCCGGTCACCGACTTCTCCTTCCCCAGCAACCACACCGCGGTCGCCGTGGCGCTGGCTGTCGCGCTGTTGTTGGTCCACCGCAAGCTGGGTTGGGTCGCCGTTCCGTTCGCGCTGTTGATGGGACTCTCACGGGTTTATGTCGGCGCGCACTATCCCCACGACGTCCTCGCGGCCATCGTGGTCGGCACCGCTGTGGCACTACTCGTCGGGCTGCTCGCCATGAGACTGCTCGCAGCGCCGGTAGCCAAGCTGCGACCGGGTAGCCTCGGATGGCTGCTCGGACCAGGCGAGGCACCCCCGCAGCATGCCCACGCGGCGAGACGAACCGCCGCTCATAACTGAGGCATGCAGTCCGAGATCTCCCACCGCGTAGGTAGGCTGACGGGCATGTCCAGGTTGATGGTTGTGGAGGACGACGCCACTATCGGCGAGGTCCTGGATTCGAGCCTGCGCGCGCACGGCCACGAGGTGGACTGGCTGGGGTCGGGGCGCGATGCAGTGAAGTTGGCGGGGGAGCGTGACTTCGATCTGGTGCTTCTGGATCTGGGCTTGCCCGACCTCGACGGCGTCGAGGTGTGCAGGCAACTGCGTGCCAAGCAGCCGGGATGTGTGCTGGTCATACTGACTGCCCGGCAGGACGAGATGGATGTCGTCGTCGGCCTGGAAGCGGGAGCCGACGACTATCTGACCAAACCCGTGCGGTTGACGGAGCTGCTGGCGAGGTTACGTGCGCACCTCCGACGCGGGGTGCCGGTGGCGGCACCGGAGCCGGTGCTGAAGGTCGGGGCGCTGCGGGTCGACACCGCAGGCAGGAGGGTGAGCCTGGCGGGCCACGAGATCGCCTTGCGCGCCAAGGAATTCGACCTGCTGGCTCGACTCGCGGCGGAGCCGGGGGTGGCGGTCGGCAGGGAAGTGTTGATCTCGGAGGTATGGGACCAGCACTGGTTCGGTTCCACCAAGACACTCGACGTCCACATCGCCGCGCTGCGCCAGAAACTCGGTGCCATCACGGTAACGGGTGACATGCAGCCACAGATCAGTACGCTGCGCGGGCACGGCTACCGGTTGGAAGCGGCCGCGGAGTGATGCGGCCGCTCACAGCTCCCGCAGCACGCGCAGCGGTGGGCGGTGCGAGCTGCGCACCGTGCCCGCACACACCACGGCCAGCGAGACCAGGATGATCACTCCGACCCCAGCCAGGTAGGCCCAAGGCACGGCGAGGGCGTCGGGTGGCGGGTCGAAGACGCCGGTCAGCACGGACACGAGCATATGTGACAGCGCCCAGCCGCTCAACGCCCCAGCCGCCAGCCCGCCGACCGCCAGCACCACGGCCTCCCCGACGACGAAGCCGCGCAACTGCCGCCTACTCGCGCCGAGCGCGGCCGCGATCGCGAAGCTACGCCGTCGTTCGGCAAGGCCGAGCGCCAGCACGAGTGCGCCCGCCGCCGCCGCGAGGGCCACCGCGAACCCCAGTTCGACACTGGTGAGCCCGGAGAGGTCCACGGCGGTAAGGCTGGAGCCAACGACCTTGCGGGAGTGGGCGAGGCTGGTAACGGCCGCCGAGGGACCCAGCAGGTGCTGGATGTTGTGGGCCACCGCCGATGAGTTCTGGCCGCCGGTGTTGACCAGGAACGAGCCGACGGCATCGCTTCCCGTCCGCTGCGCGATATAGCTGGCGTTCGCCACCAGGAAGCTGTCCTTCGGAGCGGTGGGGAACTCCGCGACGATGCCGACATAGTGGAACGGCACCGTGGTGAACTGTTTCGTGCGGCTGTTCTGCAGCCGGAGCCTGAGAAGGTCACCGGGATGCAGCTGGAAGTCCTTCACCGTTTCGGCGCTGACCAGTATGGAATCCGGTTTCGCCGCGAGCGTTGCCATCAGTTGCTTAGCGGTGCCGCCCTTGAAGTAGCTGTCCTGCAATGCAGTGACGTTCCTGATCGTCGAGGGTCGGACACCGTAGAGGTCCTGCAGGTCGGCGCCGACATAAGCGAACCGGTGCTGCACGGGTTCCACTCCGCGCACCCCTGGCACAGTGCTGAGATTGGCTGCCGCGGACGGTGGCACGTGCACCCCTGGGGACTCCGTGACGGTCACATCTGCGCCGTTGGTCAACTGTGCATCGGCCTCGGCCTGCGCCCGGTAAGTGGCATTGAACGTCGCAGTGGACGCGGCGAAAGCGACCGCGAGACCGAGCAGCACTATCGAACGGGCGAGTACCCGCCGCTGCCGGGACATCGAGCTGGCCACGATCTGGGCGAGCCCCCCCGCCAGCGGCCGCAGTCCCTTGCCGACCGTGCGTTTGCCATGCCCCAACACCAGATCCGCCACCCGCCACACCAGCAGGGCGGAGCCTGCCCACAGCAGCGCGGGACCCGCGAACGCCCAGTAGGACACCGAAATCTTGGGCACACCCTCGGGCGCCAAGACCAGCTGGTAGCCGGTCCTGCTGGTGACCCAGAAAACCAGGCCCGCGGCGATGAGCAGGGCGAAGTCAAGTCCATATCGCGCCCACACCGGAGCACGCGGCCGAAGCATAGTGGTCCGCCCCGCGTTGACCGTGGCGCCGCGCAGATCACGGTATGCGGGCAACAGCACGCTGGTAGCCGCGATCAGCAGACCTACCACCGCTGCCGCGGCTGCCCATCCGGCAGCCACCGCGGGCGTCGCGCCGAACTGGGCCGAACCGAACGCCAGCTGCCCAATGAGAGCGGCCACGCCGAGCCCGACGAGGCTGCCGGACACCCCAACGGCAGCGGCCTCGAGGGCGGCGAGCCCCACCACCCGGCGTCCAGAAGCGCCCCTGGCGCGCAGCAATGCCTGCTCGCGGCGGCGGCGAGTGCCTGCGGCCGCGGCGACCGCCGCGGTCAGCAGCCCAGCCAGCACAGCACCGGGCAACCCGAGGAATAGGAATAACACTCTCGCGTACGCGGCATCGGAACGGGCGGCGTCGAGTGCGGCGCCAAGGTTGTTGCCCACCACGGCACCGCCCGTGCTGCGTACTTCCAGGTTGTGGGCGGCCGCGGTGACCTGGGAGTACGCAGCGGAAGGGCCAGGGGGCAAGCGGCGCTTCAAGCTGGTGTGGATCTGGGTGCTGACCAGGTCAGGGCGTGCCGCGGCCAGCGGATTGAACAGGGTGTGCCACTGGGACGCCGGCAGCAGGATGACGTTGTCCGGTGGCGCGGATGGCTGGGAACCCTTCGGGGCACCGACCTTCTGGAACAGCGAGTTCGCGTGGGGCAGCGCGACTACCCCCGCGACCCGCACCAGCACCGGAGGCAATCCCGCGCGGCCGACCGTGACCGTGTCGCCTAGCTTGGCGTGCAGGTTCGCCGCGGTCTGTTGGGCAAGCAACGCCCCGCTACCACCGCCGGTCAGTTGCCGCACCTCGCCGGGGAACGTCGTGCGATAGCCGGGCGGCAAGCCGAGCACGACACCGGGACCGGTGGTCTCCGTGCTGCCGCCGCCGGTCGCGGACAACCCACTGGTGGTAGCGAAACCCACGGGCTTCGCGGACCGGACGTACGGTGCGCCGCGCACCGTATTGGCCACCGCAGCGGCGTCAGAGCCGGGCTGGACCTGCACCTGCCAGTCGACAGCGACGCTGCGCACCGCTCGATCGGTCATCGTGCTCTGCGCCGCGGCGAGGAACGCACCGAGCGAAGCGAGCAAGGCCACCGCGACGGCGACCCCGGTCGCGGTGGCCGCCAGTCGCGCACCTCGGCGACGCAGCAGGCCGGCAAGCCAGGTGATCAGCATTGTTCAGTCCTCGTTCGCGGTCGTGGCCGGCAGTAGGCGACCGTCACGCATCTCCCACCGCACGGGCAGCCGGGAGGCGATCATTTCGTCGTGGGTGGAGATGACGAGGGCGGCGCCGAGTTCGTCGGCGGCAGCCAGCAGCACCGTGATCACCCGGTCAGCGGAGACGTGGTCGAGCTGGCCGGTGGGCTCGTCGGCGAGGATGAGTACCGGACGGCTGGCGAGCACCCTGGCGACCGCCACCCGTTGCGCCTGACCGCCGGACAATTCGTCCGGCAGCTTGCCGACGAGTTCGCTGATGCCGAGCCGTCGCATCGCGGTGAGCGCGCGATCCAGCGCAGCGTCCTGCGACTCACCCGAGACCAGCAGTGGCAATGCGATGTTCTCTGTGACATCCAGCGCGGGCAGCAGGCTCGGCCCCTGGAACACCACGCCGACCGTGCCGGGCCGGCCTTGCGGGGAACCGTCAAGCCCAGGCCAGCTCACCGTTCCCGCCGTCGGGCTCTCCAGGCCTGCCATCAGATGCAGCAGCGTGGACTTACCCGACCCTGATGGCCCCGTGACCGCCACCCGCATGCCGGGGAGCACGCGGCACCGCGCGCCGTGCACCGCTACCACGGCGGTCCGCCCGCTGCCGTAGGTACGTGCGGCGTCCTCGCACTCCACAATCGTGCGCGGCGGAGCATCGGCACCGTGGCGATTTCCTAGGAATTCGGTGGCCGCCTTGGCTTTCATGCGGCCACCATCCCGTCTGCGAGGTGGATCACCCTGGCGGCCGCCGCCGCGACGGCGGGGCTGTGGCTCGCTACCACGATCGCCGCGCCCCGCTCGGCACAACCCGCGAGCAAGTCCAGAATCCGAGCTTCGGTAGTCGTGTCGAGCTCGCCGGTCGGCTCGTCGGCGAGCAGCACGGCCGGATCGTTCGCCATCGCCACCGCCAGCCCAGCCCTGGCGGCCTCGCCACCGGAGAGCGCACTCGGATAGGCATCTGCGCGGTCGGTGAGGCCAACCTGAGCCAGCAGCTCCGATGGATCGTCACCACCGGCGCGTCCGGAGAAGGTCTGCACGAGCGTGACGTTCTGCCGCACCGTCAGATGCTCCAGCAGGTTTGCGCTCTGCAGCAGCATGCCGACCTGTGAGGCGCGCAGTTTCGCCCTGGCCTGCTCAGGTTGGTGGCTCATCAGCTGGCCCCTGATGCGCACGCTGCCGCCGTCGGGCTCATCAAGACCGGCCAGGCAGGAAAGCAAAGTCGACTTGCCGGAGCCGGAAGGCCCGACCACCGCGACCAGCTCGCCGGATCGCACGGTGAGCGACACGCCCCGAAGCGCCAGCGTCTCCTCCTCTCCGGTGTGGAAAAACCGGTAGAGCGTGCTGATTGCTATCGCAGGTGCGGCGGCGGCGGCGCGTTCCTCGGTGGCAGGCAGCGTCTGCGCCGCGCCCATCAGTGCCACCGCAGCGAGTCGGTGATCGTCCGCCACGGGTCGACGTTGTCGGCCCCGGTAGGCCCCGACAGGGTCAGCACGACTTCGCGGCCGTGCTTGAAGAATTCGTAGCGCTGCACCGCTTCGGTGACGGTCTTGCCTGTCACCGGGCTGGCCGGGGAGTTCGCAGTGTAGGTGATGAGCACCGCTGGCCCTGACTTGCGTTGCACGGTGCTGACCTTGCCCGCCTGATAGCCAGGCGTGGATGACTTCAGCTTGGGCAACTCAGTCGCCTTCGCCGACGCGACATCCGGGGCGTGCGACCGCGCCGCCGAGAAGATGCGGACGCTGTTGTACTTATCGGTGAACACCGTGGCAGCTCCCTGCGCGGTGCGAGACCAGCCCTGCGGCACCGACACCGTGAAGGACGCTCCCTGCGGAGTGAACGGCACGTACACCTGGGTGTCGGGGATGTCGCCCGCCGCGTTCACCTCCGGAGCGTTCGGCTTCGGAGCGGCGGAACCGGCTGCCGAGCCGCCAGTCGTCGCGGACGGCGAGCCTGAGTGTGTGGCAGCGGCGGTCGAACTGCCGCAGGCGACGCAGCCTGCCAGGATCGCCGCGGTCCCCGCGCCGACCACCAACCTGTTCACAGCCAGTCTCATGCGTGCCTCCGGTGTTGTGCTTCGCGGGCATTCCCCATCGATCTCGACGTTAGGCAGTCGCCGGAAAGTGATCCGTAATGTGCGAGCCAGGTGACGGTAAAATTCGCGCCCAGCCAGACTGCCTTGCGCCGATGCGGGCACACTGGCTGCTAGCTGGGAAGGGGTAACGCGTGCGGAGACGGATCGTCGGGCTCACGGTGCTGGCCGCGCTGCTGGCCATCGGCCTGTTCGGGGTCCCGCTGGCGGTGGGCGCGGCCCATTACTACACGAGCGACGAGCAGACCGAGCTCGAGCGGCTGGCCGACTCCGCGGCGCTGGCAGTCTCTGCAGACCTGGTGCGCGGCCAGACGCAGCCGCAGCTACCCGCTACCGAGAAAGGCACGCTGCTCACGGTGTACTCGCCTTCCGGCGCGGTGCTTGACGGGCACGGCCCCGCGCACCCCGACCCGATTGTCGCCGCAGCGCTCGGCGGCCAGTTGCAGTCGGGGAGGGTCGGTGCCGCGGTGGTCGTCGCGGTGCCCGTGCTCGACAACGGCTCCGTCGTGGGTGTGGTTCGCGCCGCGACCGCGCGCAGCGAGGCCTACCAGCGGGCCGCGTTGACCTGGCTTGGCATGCTTGGGCTCGGCGCCGTCGCAATCGCAGCCGTGTTCGTCGTCGCACGCAGGCAGGCGGCACGGCTGTCCCGGCCGCTGGAGACGCTGTCGGGCACCGCGGCCCGGCTCGGCCAGGGCGACTTCAGCGTGCGTACCCATGACAGCGGGATACCCGAGATCGATTCGGTTGGTGCCTCGCTCGATACCACCGCTGCCAGGCTGGGGGACCTGATCGGCCGCGAGCGTGCGTTCTCCGCAGACGCCTCCCACCAGCTACGCACCCCGCTGGCGGGACTGCGGCTGCGGCTGGAAGCCGCGCTGGAATCACCCGATGGCGACACCCACGCGGCGTTGTCGGGGGCGATCGCGGACACGGATCGGCTTGAGGCCACCATCGACGACCTTCTCGCGTTGGCGAGGGACACCAGGCCACACGCCGAGCCGCTGGACGTCGAGCGCCTGTTGGCCGATGCTAGGCAGGGTTGGCACGGTAGGCTCGCGGCGCGAGGGCGGGTGCTGCGGATCGTGGCCGATCCGGCGATTCCCGCGCCGCTGGCGTCGACAGCGGCCGTCCGGCAGGTGCTGACGGTGCTGCTGGACAACGCCGCACAGCACGGCTCGGGCGTGGTAACCCTCACCGTGCGTGACGCCGGTCAGGCCATCGCGATGGAGGTCGCCGATGAGGGCGACGGCGTCGACGCCGGAGCCGAGTTGTTCGCCAGGCGCGCGGGGACAGGCGCGAGCCACGGTATCGGGTTGGCACTAGCACGCAGCCTTGCCGAGGCCGAGGGTGGCAGGCTCAACGTGACCCGGCGGCGGCCACCGATATTCACGCTGCTGCTACCGACCGCGCCCTCGGGGGACGTTGCGGAGAAGACCGAGCGCAACGCTCACCGTCGCCTTGCCGAGCGCTAACCCTGCCGCGACCACGATGGACGCATGATTGTCACCAGGGAATCGGTATGAGTGCGCGACCGCAGCCGCGTGCCGCGCCAGCTGCGCCGGCACCGGCACCTCTGGCGTTCTCGACACAGCGGAGGCGCCGTATGTCGCTACGTGCCACTCTCGCCATGGCAGCTGGCCGATGTGCCGCGCATACGTCGCGTCTCGTGGGGTTCGGCGGTCACATGATCGGCGGCAGGGTGGCGCTGATGCTGCACCCGGGATGCCTGAGCGAGCTCGCCGCGGACCGCCGCGTCGTGCTGGTTTCGGGTACCAACGGCAAGACCACCACCACCGCGATGCTGAGCGCGGCCCTGCGTACCGAGGGCCCGGTAGTCAGCAACGCCAGTGGGGCCAACATGCTCGACGGGCTCACCACGGCGCTGGCCTCCGATGACGCGCCAACCGTGGTGGGCGAGATCGATGAGCTGTACCTGCCGCAGGCCGTGGCGCAGACCAATCCTCAGGCATTGGTGCTACTCAACCTCAGCCGCGATCAGCTCGATCGCGCCCACGAGATCCGGCACACCGCACTTCGCATGCGCCGGCTGGCCGAGCGGTTTCCCGAGCTGCTGGTGGTGGCCAATTGCGATGACCCCTACGTGGCCTTTGTGGCCACGGCGTTCACCAATGTGGTGTGGGTGGCGGCAGGCACCGGATGGCGGGAAGACTCGGCGAACTGTCCTGGCTGTGGTCAAGGGTTGGTGGCCGGAGGTGCCGGAGATCACTGCGAGTGGGCCTGCGTCCGATGTGGACTGTCCAGGCCGGTACCGCACTGGCGGCCGTCGCAGCGCGCACTGACCACCTCGGAGGGAAACAGCCTCGGCACGCCGCTGGTCGCGCCCGACGGCAGCCTGCTGCCGTTGACTCTGCGCCTTCCGGGCGCGGTGAACCGTGCCAACGCGGCGATGGCCATCGCCGCCGCCCACGCCCTCGGCATCGCACCCGAGCAGGCCGTGTCCGGAGTCGCCGAGGTCGCCGAAGCCGCGGGCCGGTACCGCACGGTGCGTGTCGGCGAGCATCAGCTGCAGCTGATGCTCGCCAAGAATCCGTCGGGATGGGCAGCCACGCTTGACATGATCTGCGCGCAGCCCGCACCGGTGATCATCTCGGTCAACGCTGCGGAAGCTGACGGCAGGGACACCTCGTGGCTCTACGACGTGGCCTTCGAGCGGCTGGCGGGCCACCAAGTTGTCGCGGCGGGCGATCGCGCCGCAGACCTGGGTACCCGGCTGAGTTATGCGGGAACCACTCACACCACGATCAGCGACCCGTTGGCCGCACTCGAGGAGATCCCCCCGGGGCAGGTGGTCTTCGTTGGTGACTACACCAGCTTCCAGCGGCTACTAGTACGCACAGGAAGGAACTGACTGTTCTGCGGTGGGCGCACTGCGCGATCAGCCGGCTGCGCCCGCCTGCCACTGTGCCCAGGACAGCTCCCAGTCGCCGTAGGTGTCCCATACCGGCAGTGGGGGGCCACCCGAGTTACTGATCTCCACCACATCACCGATCCCGAAATGGCCGTAGAACCACTGCGCGTTCGCCTGCGAGAGGTTGACGCAGCCGTGTGACACGTTGCTGCTTCCTTGCTGTCCGACCGACCACGGCGCGGCATGCACGAACTCCCCGTCGTTGGAGATGCGTTCGTCCAACAAGACCGTTTCCTTGTAATAGCCGGGCTGTCCCTTGCAGACACCGTAGGTGCAGGAATCCATGACTACGCTAGGGCGCTTGTCCGAGATCACGTGCGGACCGCTGTGCGTCGGCGTCTTGCCCTTGCCGAGGCTGATCGGCATGGTGTTCACCAGCGTGCCGTTGTGGTAGATCCGCATCTTCTCGGTGCCACCGTCGGCCTTGGCGATCCACGAATCGTGCACGGAGAACGTTTCCGCGCGATCGGTCTGGCCGTACACACCGTTCCCCAGATTCACGCCGTAATCCTTCACGGCGACCCGCACCGTGGTGTTGGGCTGCCAGTAGACACTCGGCCGGTAGTGCACCTCGGTGTTCGACATCCAGTACCACGCGCCCTGCTGCGGTGGATTCGACGCCACATGCAATGCCTTCAGCGCGGCGGCGCGGTCCGTGACCGCATGGGAGAAGCGCACCACAACCGGCTGGCCAACCCCGACCGACTGGCCTGGCCCAGGCACGACAGTGGGGTACGCCTGCACGGCGGGCGTCACGGTGTGCACGGTGGCTGTATGTTGGGTGGTTTGCCCGCTCTTGCCCGTCGCTGCCGCCTTCACTAGGTAGCTGGCGCCGTAGCCGAGTGGCTCCGTCGATGTCCAGCTCGTGCGGTCCGGTGAGAGCGCGCCGGTGACGGTGACCCCGCTCGCTGTGTTGTTGACCGCTACCCGGGTGAGATGTCCATGCTGAGCACGCACCACGATCGGCATCGTGGGTATCACCTGATCGGTGGCGAGCGGCGTGACGCTCACCGCGGGCACTGGCTGGTGTACCACGCTGTGATGGGCGTGGGGGTGCCCATTGCCTGCGGCGCATCCGGCCAGCAACAGGCTGAGTGCGAGGCCGCATGCCGCGCCGATTCTCACGCTCACTGTCCGCACCTGGCCTTGCCCAGTCACGTCCAACCCTTCCCATCGCGGGCGGCCGCGTGCGGCCGCCGGAATGCTGCCCTCAACGGTAAGGACCATCCGGTGAACACCATGTCAGCGCAAGGCAAGCGCCGTGCACATCCTGCGCGAACGAGACATCTCTGCTTGATGAAGTGATCGCGCCCGAGTGTACCCGCTGACATGGCCTCGCTCGGTGCTTCCGTGCGCGAAGAAGCCCACACCGCTAGCGCGCCGTCGACTGCAGTTGTGCCTGCCGGGGTCGGGCCCGCTCCTCAGCGTCGTCCCGATGTTCCAGCCGGGTAAGGATCACAGCAGCGGTGGTGAGCAATGCCAGCCCGGCCACCTGCCCCGCTATCGCCAGCGGGCCATGGCGCAGTGGTTCGTCGAAGACTGCGACCGCGAGCACGACACTGACCAGCGGATCGACGGTGGTGATCGCGGGCAGGCTGGCCGAGAGCGGGCCCGCTTGGAACGCGAGCTGATGCAGCAG
>JBOHEL010000123.1:0-10894 GCA_050700995.1 Sciscionella sp.
CGTGATCTCCAACGGTGCGCTGACGGCAGGACAGAAGCCTGGGTACGGCACGCTGGTCGCACCTCAGCTGTACGGGCCAAATCCCCAACACATATTCTGTATGCGACTGGACATGATGGTGGACGGGTCGCGGAACACGGTCTATGAATGTGACTCGGTGGCCCTGTCGCAAGGCCCCGAGAATCCGCACGGCAACGCGTGGACGGTGCGGGAGACACCGATGCTCCGCGAGTTTGTAGACGACCCGGTCGCCTACAAACTCGTGCCCCAGGACAGCGTGCTGCCCTTCTACCAGCCGGACGCGCACGCCATAAGGCGCTTCGAGACCGCCGAGTCGGCTATGGAGGATCCGGCGGTCCCACAACCCGACTAGATCAACTTCGTTAGCCTCGACGACCACTACCATACTGACGCTATCCGGGTAAGTCCCCTGGCCTGTCGACATCGTGGCCGGATCCCAGGTCGCCGCATTCGACCAGCCGTAGGTCGCGGCGGCCCGCCAGCCAACGACGGGCTCCCGCGTCACCGCTCGCGCCCTCCGCTATCTGCTGCCACCAGCGGCGACCGAACAGCACCGGGTGGCCGGCAACGCCGAGGTAGGCGGCGCGGGCGACGGCGTCCGTCGCAGCGAGTGCCGCCAACCGGGCAACCACCGGCGCGCCCGCCCCCGGCAGGTCGACCAGGTGCACAAGCGCGGCGTCCGCGTCCGGCGCATGCCCAGGCAATGCCGCCAACCCAGCACGCAGCGACGCGCCCATGCCCTCGTCCCAATCCTGGGCCACAACGGGAACGGCATCGCCCGGCAGCAGCGTCCGCGCCTTGGCCGCCTGCGCGCCGAGCACCGCGATCACCGGCGCGCAGCCGCCGTCGCGCAGTACTCGCACCGCGCGCGCCAGCAGTGCCTCACCGTCCAGCTCGACCAGCGCCTTCGGTCCGCCAAAGCGCCTACCTGCGCCTGCCGCGAGCAACACCCCGGCGCACCGGCCCGACGCCGCGCCCCGCACGTTATCGCTTCGCATCCCTGCGCCTCATCGCTTCCCGCAACACCTGCGCCAGATGCAGCGGTGTGCGGGACGTCTGCTGCACCACCTGCGTACGGCAACTGAAGCCGTCGGCAACGACCAGTGTGTCCTTATCGGCGGCACGCACCTCAGGCAGCAGGACCCGCTCCCCGATCCGCGTCGAGATGTCGTAATGCCCACGCTCGAACCCGAAATTGCCTGCCAGCCCGCAGCAACCCGAGTCCAGCGTGCGGTTGTGCACCCCTGCTCTGGCGAGCAGCTGCTCATCGGCACCGAACCCGAGCACCGCGTGCTGATGACAATGGGTCTGCGTGATCGCCGGTGCGTCCAGCTCGCCTGGCACCCAGTTCGGAGCCCCATCGCGCAGCATCTCGGCGAGTGTCACGGTCCGCTTCGCCAGCAACCGCACCGGGTCCGATTCGGGGAGCAGTTCCAGCGCGTCCGAACGCAAGGCCGCGGCGCAACTGGGCTCCAGCGCCACGACCGGCATCCCGGCGTCCAGGTACGGTCGCAATACCTTGGCGGCGTGCCCGAGCACCTGCCGGGCCACCGTCAGCTGACCCGTGGTGATCCAGGTCAGGCCGCAGCACACCTGCCCGCTCGGCACCACGACCTGGAAACCCGCGTCCTCAAGGACATCCGTAGCGTCCGCCAGCACCTGCGGGCTGAGATAGTTGTTGAAGCTATCGGGCCACAGTACGACCTTGCGCCCGCTGCCAACCTTGCCACGGCTGCGGAACATGGCGGTGAACGATGCTCGCGCGAACTCCGGCAACGCACGCTCCACCGCCACCCCGGCCGTCCGCTTCAGCAGCACTCGCAATCCTGGCGCACGCCCCGCCGCGTTCACGACACCGGGAGCCAACATGGCCAGCCGCGACCACAGTGGTAGCCAGCCCATCGAGTAATGCGAGGCAGGCCGCACCCGCCCCGCGTAGTGATGGTGCAGGAACTCGGACTTGTACGAGGCCATGTCCACGTCGACCGGGCAGTCCGAGGCGCAGCCCTTGCAGGACAGGCAGAGGTCGAGGGCGTCCTTCACCTCCTCCGAGCGCCATCCGTCGGTAATCACCTCGCCGCGCAACATCTCCGAGAGCAGGTGAGCTCGTCCCCGCGTGGAGTGCCGCTCCTCGCCGGTTACGGCATAGCTGGGGCACATCACCCCGGTCGGGTGTTTCACTACGCACTTGCCGACGCCCACGCATCTGCGCGCCGCCTGGTCCATACTGCCGGCATCGTGCGCGAACGCCAGCATCGTCGGTCGCGGCCGCGGCTGGTGGAACCGCAGGCCCTCGTCGATGGGCAACGGATCCACGATTTTCCCCGGGTTCATCAGGCCGTCCGGATCCCAGATGGCCTTGAATTCGCCGAACGCACCTAGCATCTGTTCGCTGTACATCGTCGGCAGTAACGCGGAGCGGGCCTGCCCGTCGCCGTGCTCACCGGAAAGCGATCCGCCGTGCTTCACGATCAATCGAGCGATATCGGAAGAGAACGCCCGGAAATCCGCGAGCCCGCCAGGGGTGATCAGGTCGAAGTTGATGCGGATATGCAGGCAGCCCTCACCGAAGTGCCCGTACATCACGCCCTGCCGCCCGTAGGCATCCATCAACGCCGAGAACTCCCGCAAATACGCACCGAGATTCTCCGGGGCGACCGCGGCGTCCTCCCAGCCGGGCCACGCTTCCTCGCCGTCGGGCAGCCTTGTCAGCGTGCCGGCCCCCTCCTCGCGGAGCCGCCAGAAGGAACGCTGCTCGGCTGGATTTGTCACCAGCCGGTACGGCACGCCTCCCAGATCGGCGACAAGCGCGGTGGCCCGAGCGGCCGCGTCCTCTGCTGACTCGCCAGGCATCTCGATCAGCAACCACGCCCCACCTTGCGGCAACTCGACCTCGGCTGCGCCCGCCCCCTGCTTGCTACGGCTGATCGCCACCAGATGGTGGTCCATCTCCTCGACCGTCAGTGGCTGACGGGCGAGCACCGCGGGGACCGCGTCCGCCGCGACGATCGTGTCGTCGAAACCCGCGACCAGCAATGCTTTCGCCGCGGGCAGCTCGACGAGCCGCACCGTCGCGGAGAGCACCGTGACACACGTTCCCTCGCTGCCGACCAGCGCGCGAGCCACGTGAAAACCGTTTTCCGGCAACAGGTGCGCAAGGCCGTAGCCGGAAACCTGGCGCCGCAGCCCGGTAAACTCGGTACGCAGGGCGGCCAGGTTGCGGCCCGCCAATTCGTGCAGTGCGGCATACACCTGGCCTTCCCTGCCTGGCCGCGCCGCGAGCTGCTCCGCCCGACCGGAACCGACAGTCATCCTGGTGCCGTCAGCCAGCAGGATTTCCAGCTCCTCGACGTTCTGGGCGGTCTTGCCCCAGGCCACCGAATGCGATCCGCAGGCATTGTTCCCAATCATTCCGCCGAGGGTGCAGCGGTTGTGCGTCGAGGGGTCGGGGCCGAAGCGCAGCCCGTGCGGAGCGGCCGCCGCCTGCAACTCGTCAAGCACCACGCCAGGTTGCACCCGCGCCACCCGCAGCTGCGGGTCGATCTCCAGTATCCGGTTGAAGTACCGCGAGTTGTCCAGTACCACCCCGCTCCCGATGGCATTGCCCGCGATCGAGGTGCCCCTGCCGCGCGGCGTCAACGCCACCCCGGCGTCCCGGCAGATCCCCACCGCCGCGACGACATCATCGGCGTCGCGCGGGAATACCACCCCCAGCGGCACCTGACGGTAGTTCGAGGCATCGTTGGCGTAGACCGAGCGCGCCGAGGTGCTGAAATCGACATCACCGCGTACCGCGGCCCGCAGCCGCCGCAACAACGTCGCCGACTCACCGATGGCGTCGGCGATCTCAACCTGCCTGGAATTCACTGCACCGCTCCCTATGAATCACTCTGTCTGTCGCCGGAACTCGTCTTGCCCACGCGAAGCGCGCGCACCGCGATCAGAACTGCTCCAGCTCGAGCAGCGACTCATCGAGGTAGGTCAGCATTCGTTGCAGGTGCGGCACGCTGCGACGGCAGCCGGTCAGCCCGAACGACAGTGAACCGTCGTAGGTGGTCACGGTGATGTTCAGTGCCTGACCGTCCAGCACGATCGAGAGCGGGTAGACCCCCCGCATGCGCGCGCCGTTCCAGTACAGCGGGCGCTGCGGCCCCGGCACGTTGGAAATGATCACGTTGAACGGCGGGCGAGTGCGGTCGACCAGCCCAGGGATCGGCGACAGTCCGAGCGGCGCGATCGCCATCGCGGACAACGCCAGTATCTGCAGCGGGCTGCGACCGGCCAGGGTCTCCTTGGCACGCCTCATCGAGCGCTTGATCCGCAGCAGCCTGCGCTCCGGATCGGCCTCGTCCGTTGCCAGATCACACAGGGTGAAACCGATCGAGTTGCCGGTGGCCTCACCGCCGTCGTCGCCCCGCCGCTTCGCGCGTAGGGACACCGGAACCGCGGCGACCAGCCCGGTGTCCGGCAGTGCGGCCATCTCAAGCAGGTACTTGCGCAGCGCACCCGCCGACATCGCGAGTACCACATCGTTGAGCGTGCTCGCCGACGACGCGCGCACCGTGTTCACCCGGTCCATCGCCCAGTCCTGTGCCGCGAACCGCCGCGCCCCGGTGATACTGCCGTTGAACATGCTGCGCGGCGCCTGAAACGGCAGCTTCGTCTCGTCGTCCTGCAGTCCCTTGCGCACCACGTCGGCCAGCACTGCTGGGAACCCGGCGACCTCGCCGAGAAAGCTGCGAGCGTGGTCGAACGCATCTGCCACCTGACCGCGCGGCTCGTCCTCGGGGACGGCCCGCCGAGGTTTCTGGCGCCCCGGTAACGCGAAGACGCCTGGCATACCGGCCTCATCCTGATCGACCGACAGCGACCGCGTCATCCACCGTAGCGCCGCAACACCGTCGAGCACGGCGTGGTGCAGCTTGGTGTAAACCGCGAACCGGTTGCCCTCGACACCCTCGATGAGGTGCAGCTCCCACAATGGCCGATGCCGGTCCAGCAGGGTGCCGTGGCAGCGCGAAACGAGTTCGAGCAGCTCCCTCACCCTGCCAGGCCGTGGCAGCGCGGAGAACCGGACGTGGTATTCGAGATCGACGTCCTGGTCCTGCCGCCACGACCACGGCCCGAAGTTACTCAAACCGGACCGTGGCGCTCGCTGGAAGAGATCATTGACATCGCCGGTCTCCACAAGCTGCCGGTACACGCCGCTGAGGTAGTCGGGACCGGCGTCTTCCGGAATGTCGAACAGTTGCAGCCCGCCGACGTGCATCGGGTGCTCACGGGTTTCGGCAAGCAGGAACATCGAGTCCGTGATCGGCATCATCGCCATGACACCCTCCCCTCTCGGCTGCGCAACCTCTCAGTTGATCCTAGGTTGCGCGGCCGACATCCGGGTAGCACGGGGAGGCGTCGATGGCGCGGTCCCGATGACCACGAAGCTTGCGGCAGCCGTCCGATTCGGACGGCCACATGGTGCGCACGGGTGATCGCCGAGCGCCCGGATCAACCCTGGGTGCTCGTTCCCTCCAGCAGTTTCCGAAGCAACGCACAGATCTCGTCCGTCGCGGCCTTCGCTGCCGGAACGAACGCACCGAAGTGCAGAAACCCGTGGACCAGCCCTGCGAACTGCCGCGTCTGGACGGGCACACCGGCAGCGGCGAGCGCCTCGGCGTAGGCATTGCCCTGATCCCTGATCGGGTCGTACTCGGCGGTCACCACCACCGCGGGTGGCGCTTCGGACAGCTTCGGATGCAGTACCGGCGACATCCGCGGATCCAGCACCGATGCCGGGTCCGTGACATAGCAGGTGATGAACCACTCGAGTGCTTCCTGGTCGAGGAAGTAGCCCTGCGCGAACTCCTCGCGCGAGGGGTAGTCCGTGCTCATATCGGTCGCGGGATAAATGAGTAGCTGACCTGACGGCGCCGCGCCGTCCTCGCCTGCCAGTTGCTGGGCGATGACGGTCGCGAAGTTACCGCCCGCGCTGTCGCCTGCCACCACCACCCTCGTGGGGTCGCCATCGAGCTCCGCCGCGTGTGCCAACACCCACCGGGTCACCGCCAGGCAGTCGTGGAGCCCGGCGGGGAATGCATGCTCCGGTGCCAGCCGGTAGTCGACGCTCACCACGACGGCCTCGGCCTGCGTGCAGAATTCGCGACAGACACCGTCGTGCGTCTCCAGGCTGCCGATCACCCACCCGCCGCCGTGGAAGAACACCACCACCGGCAGCGGACCATCACCATCCGGGCGGTAGATCCGCACCGGGATCTCGCCTGCTTGACCGTGGATCGCGCGGTCGGAGACCGACGCGACCTCCGGCGCCAGTTCGGCCAGGTCCGGGTTCGCCGCGAGCTCCGCCAGCGTCTCCCGCACCTGCTGTGGACTGGCACCGTCGGGCACCAGCGGAGGCGCGGCGGCGAGCACCTCTCGCAAGATCGGGTCGACTGGCATGTGGCCTCCGTGACGGTCGAGCGCTGCGCGAATATCGACAGATTCTGATGGTATCCGAATGACCTGCCAAACCCTACCGCTGACCGGCGGGAGCCGCCGCCGGTCCCTTGACCGGCAGCCCCCGTACCGTCGGGAAGCAGGCGAGCCCGCGATACACCCCACGGATCTGCCGTCAGTAGGCTGTGCGTCGTGTCAGCGGGTGTCAGTACGGCTAGTCGGCACCCACGGCAACACCCGCCGCGTTACCTTTCCGGCGCCACCCTGGCAGCCGCGGTGGCCGTCTCCGCCGGTTTCACCACATTCATCCTGCTGCGCGGGCTCGACCTCAATCCCTACGACTTCATGGACCTCGCGGTCTACCGGGAGGGTGTACAAGCCTGGTGGCAGAGCACCGACATGTACGGCACCCTGCCGCCTACCCCCAATGGCTATGTGCTGCCGTTCATCTACCCGCCCTTCGCGGCGCTGGTCCTCTCGCCGCTCGCCGCGATGCCGTGGACCGCCGCCTGGCTCTGCGCGGGCGTGGTTTCCCTTGCGTCACTCGGTGTCGTGGTGTGGATCGTGTCACTGCGGGTGTGGCCCGAGGGCGGGCACCGAGGCGCTGTACTGAGCTGCACGGTGATAGTGCCGCTCTCGCTGTTCCTTGAGCCGGTACAGGAGACGCTCTGGTACGGCCAGGTCAACCTGCTGCTGATGGCGATGGTGGCGGCGGACTGCCTGGTGGAACAGCCGAGATGGCCCCGTGGCCTGCTCATCGGGCTTGCGGCCGCGGTCAAGCTCACACCAGCAGGGTTCGTGCTGATGCTCCTGCTCAGGAAAGACTTCCGCGCCTCGGCTGTGGCGGTCGGCTCCGCGTTACTCGCCACGGCGATCGGTTTCGCAGTGAACTGGCACGGTTCGCTGCGGTTCTTCTTCGACGGCAGCACAGGGCTGGGGCAGGCAGCCAATACCCCCTATGCCACCAACCAGACCATCAAGGCAGCACTGGAGCGGATGAACCTTCCCATCGCGCTGCAGAACGGGCTGTGGCTCGGGCTGGCCGCGATCGTCGTCGCGCTCGGCGTCATCGGCATTCGCAGGGCGGTGCGCGCGGGGCGACCGGCGCTGGCGATGGCGATCACGGCCGCACTCCTGCTCACCTGCGCACCCACCGCGTGGGGCCACCACTGGGTCTACGTCGTACCCGCGTTGCTGGTACTGCTCGGCCACGGCATCCGCAGGACACACTCCGGCTGGCTGCTGGCGTTCGCGGCGATGGCGGCGGCGTTCGTGCTGGCACCGTTCTACTGGTGCCCGGTGCTGACCAGTCCGGTGGACCACAGGATGCACTGGAGCACAGCACAACACTTCTACGGGAACACCTACGTCATACTGACCGTGCTGTCGCTGCTCGCCTACGCGCTGCCCGCCGTCCTCGCGTGGCGCTCGGACCGGGCGAGCGGGCACGACACGACCGCGACGCTGTGACGTAGCGCGCGGAGATTCGCCCACTGCCATGAGGTCTATGGTGGCAGTGATTTCCAGAACCCCGGAGTGATGTGTCTGTGTCTGCCACTGCCCAGCAGCGCGCTGCCGCGCAGCGGTCGTCGGGCGAGGCTCCAATTACTCCCTGGTATCGCTCGACTACCGCCGTGGTGCTGGTGCCGCTGCTCGCGCTCCTCGCAACCTCGGCATGGATGGTGTGGTCGTACCTGGTCAGCCCGAGGGGTTTCGTCGACCTCGACGTCTACCGGCTCGGTGTGCAGGCCTGGCAGCAGGGCCACGATATGTACGGGGTGCTGCCGCTGACCAACGTCGGTATCGAGCTACCGTTCATCTACCCACCATTCGCGACCCTGATACTTAGCCCGCTGATGCTGTTGCCGTGGATCCCGTCGGTGATCTGCATGATGCTGCTCTCACTGCTGAGCCTGGCAGTAGTGGACTACCTCGTGGTGCGACGCATGTGGCGCGCGGGCGGCAGGCGCGGCGCTGTTGTGCTGGCCTCCGCACTGACCCCGCTCGCGCTGCTCACCGAACCGGTCAGGGACACCATCTGGTTCGGCCAGGTCAACCTGCTGCTGATGGTGCTTGTCGCGCTGGACTGCCTGGTCGTGCCCGCAGAGGGCAAGAAGCTGCCGTGGCCCCGTGGTGTGCTGGTGGGCATCGCCGCCGCCATCAAGCTCACGCCGGCGATCTTCCTGCTGTTCTTCCTGGTCCGCAAGGACTTCCGGTCGTCGGTCAACTCCGTCATCGCTGGTCTCGTGGCAACCGCGATCGGGTTCGCGGCGAGCTGGAGCGGCTCGCTGAAGTTCTGGTTCGGCTCCACCGGGGGCTTGCACGCACAGAGCGGCTCACCGTACCTCACTAATCAGACCATCTGGTCGGCCCTCGGCCGCTTCGGGCTGTCCCACGGCGCGCAGACAGTTGGCTGGGTAGTGGTGCTGGCGGCATTGCTCGCGGTCACCGTCATCGGCGTTCGCCGGTCCGGTGCGCTCACGCCGCTCGCCATGGTGATCGTCGGCGGCTTCGGCCTGCTCGCCTCGCCGGTATCATGGGGCCACCACTGGGTCTACTGCGTGCCCGCGATCATCGCGATGCTCATCTACGCGGCGCGCAGCCACCGCACCGGCTGGTGGGTAGCGGCGGTGGCATCGGCCGCTGTGTACGGGATCGCGCCGTTCTTCTTCACCCCGACCAAGGGCGGCGTCGCCTACCACTGGTCGTTCGGGGATCAACTTCTCGGCAACAGCTTCACCATCGCCGCAGTGATGCTGCTCGTGCTGTTCGCGTGGCCCACGGTGCGGCAGCTGACCACAGGCCAGCGCGCCGTCACCGAACTGCCAAGGATGGAAGCCGACTCAATCCGGTAACCCGGAGCGCCAGGCACCTCGCGCTCAGATCGGGAGCCTGCGGAAGATCGGCCGAGGGACGTGGCGCAGCGCACTCATCACCCACCGGAACGGCGGCGGCGCCCACACCAATTCCTTGCCGGACCGGGCCGCGCCCACCGCGATATCGGCGACCTGCGCCGCGGTGACCGCGAGTGGCGCCGACGCCATACCTGCGGTCATCTTGGTCTTCACGAAACCAGGCCGCACGACGGTCACCCGCACACCGAACGGTCGCAGCGCTTCCGCGAGACCGAGGAAGAACCCGTCGAAGCCCGCCTTACTCGACCCGTACAGGAAATTCGACCGCCGCACGCGCTCACCTGCGACCGAGGACAGCGCGATCACCGAGCCATGCCCCTGCTGCCGCAATCGCCCGGCGAGCAGCACCCCCACAGACACCGGGGCGGTGTAGTTCACCCGCGCGAGCTCGACGGCCTTCGCATGGTCCTGCCAGACCTCCTCGGCGTCACCCAGCACGCCGAATGCCACCACCGTCACGTCGATGTCACCGCCGGCGAAGGCCTGCTCGATCACCGCTGGGTGCGAGTCGGTGTCGGCGGCATCGAAATCCACCCATGACACCTCAGCACCAGCCTGGCGCAGCCTCGCGGCGGCATCGTCGCGACGGGTGGACTTCCTTGCGGCCAGCACGACGCGCAGGCCATGACGGGACGCGAGGTATTTCTCAGCGATCGCCAGCGCGATATCGGAGGTACCGCCGAGCAGGAACAGGGACTGGGGGTTGCCGACGGCGTCGATCACAGGGCCAACCTTCGTGACAGATCGGAATGGAATACACCTTGGGGGTCGACGCGTGCGCGAATCTTGCGCCACTCGTCGATGCGGGGATACATCCGCTGGATACTGCTCGGCGTAGTACGCGACTCCTTCGCCAGGTACAAGCGGCCGCCGGCGTCGAGCACGATCTCGTCGAGGTGATCGCACAACCTGCCGATGCCCGGCTTGATGGGCATGTCAACGGCGAGCGTCCAGCCGGGCTCCGGAAACGACAGCGGCGCGGGATTGCCCTCGCCGAACCGCTTGAGCACATTGAGCGCCGAGACGTGCCCAGCCGCGGTCATCGCCTCGATCACCGTGCGGATCACGTCACCACGGGAGAACGGCACCACGAACTGATACTGCAGGAAGCCGCGAGGACCGTACCCTCGGTTCCACTCCCCCGCGATATCCAGCGGGTGCAGAAACTGCGTGATGTTCTGTACCGCGCCGAATCTCGTTGGAGACTTGCGGTACCACAGTTCGCTGAACAGCCGTCCCGTCGCGCGGTTCAGCATCCCAGGTGGGAACACGTTCGGCACCCGCAGTAATTGTGGCGCGTCAAACTTCAGCGGGTCCCGGCGCAGCTTCGCGGGCAGGTCCGCGAGCCGTGCGTGGTTGCCTCTGGTGAGCAGGCCTCTGCCGAGGTGCGAGCCGGTCGTGACGGCATCGAACCAGGACACCGATTCGGTGTACTTCTCGTCGTCTACCGATTGCCGCGCCATCAGATCGTCCAGGTTGTCAACCTGCTCGGTGTCCACCACGAAGTACGC
>JBOHEL010000124.1:0-10856 GCA_050700995.1 Sciscionella sp.
ATACCGATGGCAGTGTGCCAGATGTGGTCGTCACCGAGATCGGCGGCACCGTCGGCGACATCGAGTCGCTGCCGTTCCTGGAGGCCGCGCGCCAGGTGCGCCACGATGTCGGCAGGGGAAACTGCTTCTTCCTGCATGTCTCCCTTGTTCCCTACCTGGCGCCGTCCGGCGAGTTGAAGACGAAGCCAACACAGCACTCGGTGGCCGCGCTGCGCAATATCGGCATCCAGCCGGACGCGATCGTCTGCCGGGCAGACCGCGAGATCCCGGAAGGGCTCAAGCGCAAGATCGCGCTGATGTGCGACGTTGACAACGAGGCGGTGGTAGCGGCTCCTGACGCGCCCTCGATCTACGACATTCCCAAGGTGCTGCACGCCGAAGGCCTTGACGCTTATCTCGTGCGGCGGCTGGACCTGCCGTTCCACGATGTCGAGTGGACGGTGTGGGGCGATCTGCTCGCGCGGGTGCACAAGCCCACCGAGACAGTAAGGGTCGCGCTGGTCGGCAAGTACGTCGACCTGCCGGATGCTTACCTTTCGGTGACCGAGGCCCTACGGGCAGGGGGTTTCGCGCACCACGCGAAGGTGGAGATTGTGTGGGTGCCCTCCGATTCGTGCGAGACCGAGGCAGGTGCCGCTCGCGCTCTGTCCACTGTGGACGCCGTACTTGTTCCCGGTGGTTTCGGTATCCGGGGTATCGAGGGCAAGATCGGCGCGGTGCGCTACGCGCGTACCCGAGGGCTGCCGTTGCTCGGGCTGTGTCTCGGCTTGCAGTGCATGGTGATCGAGGCGGCGCGCGCGTTGGCTGGCATCTCCTCGGCGCATTCCGCCGAGTTCCAACCGGACACGGTTGACCCGGTGATCTCGACTATGGCGGACCAGGCCGACGTGGTCGCGGGCGAGCGCGATATGGGCGGCACGATGCGGCTCGGTGCCTACCCTGCGACGTTGCGGGAATCCTCGATCGTGGCAGGCGCTTACGGCACGAACCAGGTATCCGAGCGGCACCGGCACCGTTACGAGGTCAACAACGCCTACCGTGGGCGGCTTTCCAAGGCGGGCCTGGTGGTTTCCGGAACCTCGCCGGACGGTCACCTCGTGGAGTTCGTGGAGTTGCCCGAGCGGACCCATCCCTTCTTCGTCGGTACGCAGGCGCATCCTGAGCTCAAGAGCAGGCCAACGCGGCCGCATCCGTTGTTCGCCGCGTTCATCGGGGCCGCGCTGACGTACTCGACCGCCGACCGGCTGCCGGTCGAGATGCCGGGTGAGGCCAACCGCAGCAGCGCCCCGGTGGGGTCATGACCAGGCGGTCGGAGTCTGTTGTGGACGATGCTGGGCGGCACGAGTTCCGTACGGTGTCGAGCGAGGATCTTTACCGAGGCGCGATATTCGCGGTGCGCGCCGACCGGGTGGCGATGCCGGGCGGCGGCGTGGCGCGCCGTGATGTCGTTGAGCACAACGGTGCCGTGGCGATAGCGCCGCTTGACTCCGAGGGCAAGCTGGTAATGGTCCACCAGTACCGGCACCCGCTCGGGCGCAGGCTGTGGGAGTTACCCGCTGGCTTGCTCGACGTGCCTGGGGAGGACGCCGAGGCGACGGCGCGCCGTGAGTTGGCCGAGGAGACCGGCCTGGTGGCCGCTCAGTGGTCGGTGCTTGTCGAGGCGGCGGGATCGCCGGGGATGTCCGATGAGGTGGTGCGCCTGTTCCTGGCGCGCGGATTGTCCACTGTGCATCGCCCGGTGGCAGAGGGGGACGAGGAGACGGATCTCGTGATCCGCCGGTTCCCGGTCGCCGAGGCGATGCGCATGGTGTTCTCCGGCGAGATCGTGAACGGCGTGACCGTGGCAGGCGTACTCGCGACGCATGCCGTGCTGGCAGGCGCGGCGGCGCCCCGGCCGGTAAGCGCGCCGTGGATCGACCGCCCGACCCGGTTCGCGGCGCGCACGCCATAGTGTCCTGCGCAGGACACTAGGCTCCCGCCATGAGCCACGATCCGGCCAGGCAGGCCGCTGCGGCGGTACCCGCCCCCGCGCTGTGGTCGCTGGTGTCAGGCTATCTTGATTATCTTGCCGTGGAGCGTGGCACCGCTGGCAACACTCTGCAGTCCTACCGCAGGGACCTGCGGCGTTACGTCGGCTACCTGACCGGCCTTGGGCTTCGGCGGCCTGAGGACATCACGGAATCGCATGTGACTGGCTTCCTGGCCGCGCTGCGGGAAGGCGACGCCGAGCACATGCCGCTGGCCGCGTCCTCTGCGGCCCGGGCGGTAGTCGCCGTGCGTGGGCTGCACCGGTTCGCGGTACTGGAGAACCTCACGGACACCGATCCGGCGCGCGAGGTGCATCCGCCGACGCCACCCCGGAGGCTGCCCAAGGCGCTGGCGGTGGCTGAGGTGCTCCGGCTGCTTGAGCACCCACCTGGTGACGATCCTGCGGCGTTACGTGATCGGGCGCTACTGGAACTGCTGTATTCCACCGGCGCCAGGATTTCTGAGGCTGTCGGGCTGGATGCCGACGATGTGGAGGCGGTAGGCAGGACGGTGCTGCTGGACGGCAAGGGCGGCAAGCAGCGGCTGGTGCCCATCGGAGCGCCTGCGCTCGACGCTTTGGACGCCTACCTGGTGCGGGCCAGACCCGCGTTCGCGGCTCGTGGACGCGGTACCCCCGCGGTGTTCCTCAACCAGCGCGGCGGGCGGCTCTCCAGGCAGGGCGCCTGGCAGGTGCTGCGGATCGCGGCGGAACGAGCGGGTATCGCCGGCAAGCAGGTCTCGCCGCACACGTTGCGGCATTCCTTCGCGACCCATCTACTCGAGGGGGGCGCCGATGTGCGGGTGGTGCAGGAACTGCTCGGCCATGCTTCGGTGACCACCACCCAGGTCTATACGCTCGTCACGGTGAACACATTGCGCGAGGTGTATGCCACGGCGCATCCCCGCGCGCTCGGTTAATCTTGCCGAGTGGGAGGTGATGGGGCGGTGGGTGAGATGACCGAGCCGTCGGTCGCGGAGTTGGAGTTGCCGGTGGTTTTGCACGCGCTGGCCGACCCGACGCGCCTCGCGGTGGTACGCCAGTTGGAGATCAGCGGTGAGCGGCTGTGCGGTTCGCTCTCGGTAGGGGTAGCGAAATCCACGCTGTCGCAACACTTGCGGGTGCTGCGGGAGTCCGGGGTGACTCACACCAGGCCAGCAGGCACCCAGCGCTGGCTGTCGTTGCGCCGGTCGGATCTGCACGGGCGGTTCCCCGGCTTGCTCGATGCGGTATTGGCGGCGCAGGCGCAGTCGGTGCCCGCGGGCTGAACACACATCGGCGTCGCTTCCGGCGAGCCTCTTTGCCGCGGCCGATGCGGTGCGCTTAGGCTGCGTCGCGTCGATCCCATGACGACAAGGAGCCAGGTCACCATGTCGACACCGCAGCCGTCCACTGAGCGAGGTGATCACGGTGGCTCGGCGCAGTGGAAGCTCACGGCGCGACCCGCCGATCCCGCGCAGCCGCAGCGACCTGGTGCCGAGGCGGTGGCCGAGGTGGAACCCGCGACGGAGATCGGCCCAACCGGCCGGGTCCGCAGACAGATTCCCGACCCGGCTGACCTGGACGGCAAGCATGGGCCTGCCAAGGTGCTCGCGATGTGCAACCAGAAGGGCGGCGTTGGCAAGACGACGTCGACGATCAATCTGGGTGCCGCGCTCGCTGAACACGATCGGCGCGTACTTCTGGTGGATTTCGATCCGCAGGGCGCGCTGTCTGTTGGGCTCGGTGTGCAGCCGCATCAGCTCGACCACACCATCTATAATGTGATCATGGAGCGCTCGGTGTCGATCACCGATGTGCTCCGGCCGACCAGGCTTGAAGGCGTCGACCTGCTGCCGAGCAATATCGACCTGTCGGCGGCCGAAGTGCAGTTGGTCACCGAGGTCGGCAGGGAGCAGACGCTGATGCGGGTGCTCACGCCGGTGCTCGCCGACTACGACTACGTGCTGGTGGATTGCCAGCCTTCACTCGGCCTGTTGACGGTCAACGCACTGGCGGCGTCCGACGGCGTGGTCATCCCGCTGGAATGTGAGTTCTTCAGTTTGCGCGGAGTGGCGCTGCTGATCGATACGATCGAGAAGGTACAGGAGCGGTTGAATCCGAAGCTGCAGATCACCGGGATCCTTGC
This sequence comes from Sciscionella sp., assembly GCA_050700995.1. Classification (GTDB taxonomy): domain Bacteria; phylum Actinomycetota; class Actinomycetes; order Mycobacteriales; family Pseudonocardiaceae; genus JBOHEL01. The sequence continues at coordinate 4,155 of JBOHEL010000124.1, forward strand.
CACCATGTTCGACCCGCGCACGCTGCACTCTCGTGAGGTGATGTCGCGGGTGGTCGAGGCGTTCGGCGACGTCGTGTTCGACACCGTGATCAACCGGACGGTGCGCTTCCCCGAGACGACGGTGGCAGGCGAGCCGATCACGCGCTGGGCACCACGTTCAGCTGGCGCGAAGGCATACCGGGACCTGGCACGTGAGGTGATCGCCCGGTGAGTCGACGCGCCTCCCTGCCAGGTGCCGCCGAGCTGTTCCGCTCCACCGCCACCCCCCGCTTGCCCGACCCGGCGCTCGTCGAGCCCGAATCGTCCGCACAGCTGCCGGTTGACGGTGCGAAGCCGCCTACAGCTGACGGGGTGCGCCGTAGTTCCGGGCGTCAGAAACACAATGCCAAGATCACGGTATACGTCTCCGACGATGAGCTGGTGGCACTCGAACATGCCAGGATCGGGTTGCGCGCGGGCTACGGTTTGGTGGCCGATCGCGGCCGGATCGTGCGGGAAGCGATCGCCGCGCTGCTCGCGGACCACGAGGAGCACGGCGAGGATTCCCTGCTTGTGCGGCGGTTGCGTAAGGAACCTGACCGGTGACACCGGCCGATCTCGAGCCCAAGCCGGCGGCGGCGGGCGAACCGGGATCGGCACCGGAGACCACTGGGCGTTTCACCGTCACGCTGGAGAACTTCACCGGGCCGTTCGACCTGCTGCTGCAGCTGATTTCCCAGCACGAGATGGATGTCACGCAGGTGGCGTTGCATCGGGTGACCGACGACTTCATCGCCTATATCAAGGCATTGGGGCCCCGCTGGGACCTTGACGAGACCACCGAGTTCCTGGTGATCGCGGCGACCCTACTCGATCTCAAGGCGGCCAGGTTACTGCCTGCTGGCGACGTCGAGGACGAGGACGATCTGGCGCTGTTGGAGGCAAGGGACCTGCTCTTCGCCCGGTTGCTGCAGTATCGCGCCTACAAGCAGGTAGCCACGCTGTTCGAGGAACTGCAGGCCAGCGCGCTGCGGCGCTACCCGCGCTCGGTCGCGTTGGAGGATCGGTACTCCCAGCTGCTGCCCGAGGTCATGATCGGCGTGGACCCGCAGCGGTTCGCGGAGCTCGCGGCCGCGGTGTTCCGCCCGAAACCGCCACCGACTGTGTCGCTGGATCACCTGCATACGCCCAAGGTCTCGGTGCGGGAACACGCCGCGGTACTGCGGGTGCGGCTGGCTCGCGCGGGTGTCGCGACATTCGGCGATCTGGTCGCCGACTGCGGTCACCCTCGGGAGGTGGTGGCGCGGTTCCTGGCGCTGCTTGACCTCTACCGCGAGGCCGCGGTGACCTTCCAGCAGGACGATCCGCTCGGCGAGCTTCGGGTGAGGTGGGCAGGCGGCAGCGTGGAGGAAGCCGTGGCGGCCGCCGAAGCCGAGCGCGCGACGGGCGACGAGGAGGAGTACGGGTGACTGATCCCGAGATCGACGCACCACTGCCGGCGAATATGTCGCCGGATTCCCAGCTCGCGGACGCGGCGCGGCCCGTCACGGACGAGCCTGAGGCCGAAGCGGCTGGCGTGCCCGAGCTCGCTGGTGAAGCAGAGTTCGAGGGCGCGTTGGAGTCGTTGCTGTTGATCGTCGACTCACCGGTGAGCGAGGAATCGCTGGCCACCGCGCTGGCGCAACCGGTGGTTCGGGTGAGGGACGCGCTGCGCGAACTGGCGGACCGCTACACTGAAGCCGGTCGCGGTATGGATTTGCGCAGGGTGGCTGATGGGTGGCGGTATTACACCCGGGATCTCTACGCCCCTTACGTGGAGAAGCTGCTGCTCGACGGCCAGCGGGCCAAACTCACCAGGGCCGCATTGGAGACGCTGGCCGTGATCGCCTACCGCCAGCCGGTAACCCGATCCAGGGTGGCCGCGGTGCGGGGGGTGAACGTGGACGGCGTGATCCGGACGCTGCTTGCTCGCGGGTTGATCGAGGAGACCGGCACAGACAGCGAAACCCAGGGCATGCGGTACCGCACCACCGAACTGTTTCTCGAACGCCTCGGACTGTCCTCATTGGAGGATCTGCCACCGATCGCGCCCCTGCTACCGGAAGTGGATTCTATCGATGAGTTCTGAGCGCGACGAGCATCCGGAGGGAGTGCGCCTGCAGAAGGTGCTTGCCAAAGCAGGCGTGGCTTCCCGGCGCGCGGCCGAGGAGTTGATCGCCGCCGGTCGGGTCAGCGTCGACGGCAAGGTGGTGCGGGAACAGGGCAGGCGCGTGCATCCCGACACCGCGGTGATCCATGTCGACGGCTCTCGGGTGATCTTGCGGGAGGATCTGGTCTACCTGGCACTGAACAAGCCGACCGGCGTGCAGTCGACCATGTCCGACGACCGGGGCAGGCCCTGTGTCGGCGACTACGTCAACCAGCGTGCCAATCGCCTGTTCCACATCGGACGGCTCGATGCCGACACCGAAGGCCTGCTGTTGCTGACCAACGACGGCGATCTGGCGCACCGGCTGACGCACCCGTCTTTCGAGGTCGCCAAGACCTACCTTGCGGAGGTCGGCGGGCCGGTCCCGCGTGACCTCGGGCGGCGGTTGCGCGCCGGGATAACGCTGGACGACGGGCAGGCGAGCGTTGACAGCTTCAAGCTGGTTGACTCCATGCCGGGCAAGGCGCTGGTGGAGGTGATCCTGCACGAGGGCCGCAAGCACATCGTGCGGCGACTGCTCGCGGAGGTCGGTTTCCCGGTGCAGCGCCTGGTGCGTACCGCCGTCGGCGAGGTCCGCATCGGCAACCAGCGTCCCGGCGGGGTGCGGGTGCTCACCAGGGGTGAGATCGCCGCCCTCTACGCCTCCGTCGGCCTCTAACCGGCAGGTCGGATGACCTTGGCGCGCAGTCGCTGGGCCGACCTTGCGATCGGCTCAACCACGCGTGCGCCGACGGGTCCGACGATCGCCATGATCAGCACATAGGTGGTGGCCAGCGCGGCGAGCTGGTGGGGGACCGCACCTGAGGACACGCGAGGCCCACGACAACGATGGAGAACTCGCTTCGGGCGACGAGCGCGGCACAGCACGGCCCTGCCCCATGGGTCGGATCCGCAGCCTGCGGGCCGCCCACCAACCGGTGGCCACTTTGGTGAGTGTGCTCACGACGGCTAGTCCGACCGCGGCTCCCAGCACCGGCGGGATCTTCGCAGGGTTCGGTGTTCAGACCGAACACCACGAAAAAGATCGCGGCGAACAGGTCACGCAGCGGTTCCAGGAGGTGGGTGGCACTCTCGGCGGTGGAACCGGAAATCGCTATGCCGCAGCAACAGCATTACTACGCCGATCTCGCTGGCGAGTTCGGTGAAGTGGCCAATGCCCTGCAACGGGACGAGGCCGTCCGCACCGAACGCGAGGCCACCGAGCAGGTAGAGCGGTATCGGCGAGATGCCGATGCGCAACGCCAGCTTGCCGAGCACCCCGAGACCGAAGAAGACGGCGCCGAGCTCAATCAGGTTGATCGCGGTGCTGTCCACAGGCGGTGTTCAGCCGCGTTCGAGGATCGTGGCGGCTTTGGCGAGCCCCTCCTTCGTATCGATGACCACGACGAGGTCACCACCGGCGAAGATGAAGTCCGGTCTCGGAGAGGGGTGCACGGTGCCTGCCCTGACTACTGCGACGATCGCTACCGCGCTCCTGGTACGCATCGCGCGCGGTATCGCCCAGGGTAGGACCGTCATACGGTGACCGGGGGATGATCGGTAGCTGCCTCGTGGTGACGCCTGCGAGGTCCTTTGTCTCGTCGTGCAGGCTCGCGACGAGTTGCGCAGCGCCAAGCAGGCTGGCCAGCGCGCCTGCCTCGTCGGGTGTCAGCGGGATCTCCGCAGTGCAGGCGTCCGGATCGTCGACCTTCGAGACCAGCAGCTCGATCTTGCCGTCGCGATGATTGACGACGCCGATGCGCCGCCCCGCGCGGACCTCGAAATCCTGGCGGGTGCCGATACCCGGTAGCGGGGTCACCTCAACGTTCACCCTAGCCACGGTAACCGTTGCCTGGCCGGTGCGGCCGGTCGGTATGCGATGGGGGGTGCCGGGTATGCCAGGTATGTGCCGGTTGAGCTGGGCGTCGACAGATAGCACCGCCCGCCACCTGGTGGTCAGACACGTGCAGGCAGAATGGTGGGTCGCATCGGGCGGTGGGCAGATCAAGGGAGGCTGGCGGTGGAACGAGCGCGGTTGCGAGGCGTGGTGGCGCTGGACGGGCCTTCCGGGACGGGGAAGTCCACCGTCGCGCGCCGGCTGGCGTCCGCGCTCGACGCCAGTTACCTTGACACCGGCGCGATGTACCGCGCGGTGACGCTGGCGGTGTTGCGTGCGGGGGTGGCAATGACCGATGTGGCCGAGGTCACCATGGCGGCCGCGCAGGTCAGGTTGACGGTGGGTACCGACCCGGCATCTCCTCATGTCGAGCTCGACGGCGAGGACGTCGCGGCCGAGATCCGAGGACCGGAGGTTACCGCCGCAGTGTCCGCGGTGTCCGCCGTCGCCGACATTCGGGAACTGCTGGTGGCCGAACAGCGCCGGATCATCGCCGCGGTGCTGGCGACCGGCGCGGGGATCGTGGTGGAGGGGCGCGACATCGGCAGTGTGGTGGCGCCGGACGCCGGGTTGAAGGTCTACCTCACGGCATCGGCGGAGGCGAGGGCATCGCGTAGGAGGAAGCAGGACTCGATCGCCGGACGGCAGATGAGTATCAGCGCCACCCTCGCTGACGTGGAACGCAGGGACAATGCTGACTCAAGCCGCACGGTATCGCCCCTGCGGCGGGTGGCGGACGCCATCGAACTGGACACCACGTCCCTTGATGCCAGGGGCGTGATCGCGACATTGCGGTCGATGGTGGAGGAGAGCGGCTTGTGCGGCGTGCGCGGGGGAACCAGCAGGTGAAGCCGATGGACCTGCCGGAAGGCGCTTCGCCGCGGCTGCACGAGATTGCCAGATGGGTGGGGACCTGGCTGTTCCGGCCGGCGTTCCGGGTGCGCGTGCGGGGGCTGGGACGGGTGCCGAGAACCGGGCCGGTGGTGCTGGTGGCGAACCACAGCACCCTGCTGGAGCCTCCGCTGCTGTTCGGCCTGTTGCCGCGCCGCTCGGTGTTCCTTGTGAAGCGGGAGCTTTTCGTGGGCCCGCTGGGATGGGTGCTGCCGAGGATCGGCCAACTCGCGATCCATCGTGGGCAGCCGGATCGCGCGCCGCTGCTGGCCGCGGTGGGGGTGCTGCGGGAAGGCGGGCTGATCGGGATCTTCCCTGAGGGCACCCGAGGTGACGGCACCGTCGGGAGTGCCGAGCGGGGGGCGGCTTGGCTGGTCCGCGCGTCGGGTGCGGTGGTGCTTCCGATGGCGATCCGGGGGACACTGCGGGAACCGGGGCGCCGTCGGCGTTTCCGGCCGGTGGTGGATGTGCTGGCGGGGGAGCCATTTCCGCTGGAAGTGGGGCGTGGCACGGCGGGGCTGCGGGACGGCACGGAGGTGATCAGGGCGACGCTGGCCGACCTGGTAGCGGAGCTTGATGCCAGCACGACATGTTCGGTGAGAAGGGTAAGCGGATGACCGAGGTTGACGGTACTTGGAGCGAGGAGTCCGAGTGGGAGGCCGTCGATTCCTCGGGCGGCGACGCGGGGGACGGCGGCGACGCGGTCGCGCAGCCGGTGTTGGCGATCGTGGGGCGCCCGAACGTCGGCAAGTCGACGCTGGTGAATCGCATCCTGGGGCGACGTGAGGCTGTCGTGCAGGACGTTCCCGGCGTGACGAGGGACCGGGTCGCCTACGACGCGCTGTGGAACGGGCGCGCGTTCACGCTGCTGGACACCGGTGGCTGGGAGCCGGACGCCAAGGGGTTGCAGGCATCGGTGGCTGCGCAGGCGGGGCTGGCGATGTCGGCGGCCGATGCTGTGGTGTTGGTGGTTGACGCCACGGTAGGGGCGACGGCGACTGATGAGGCCGCGGCACGGGTGCTGCGGCGTTCGAAGACGCCGGTGCTGCTGGTGGCGAACAAGGTAGATGACGAGCGGTTGCTCGCCGACACCGCGTCGCTGTGGTCGCTGGGACTGGGCGAGCCGCTGGCGGTCTCGGCGCTGCACGGCCGGGGGTCGGGTGACCTGCTGGATGCCGCGCTGGCCGCGCTGCCGGAGACCCCGAAGGAGAACTTCGGTGGCGTGGGGGGCCCACGGCGGGTGGCACTGGTCGGCAAGCCGAACGTCGGCAAGTCCAGCTTGCTGAACAAGCTGGTCGGTGAACAGCGTTCTGTGGTGCACGAAGTCGCGGGGACCACGGTGGATCCGGTTGACTCACTGGTCGAGCTTGACGGTGATCCGTGGCGGTTCGTTGACACAGCCGGACTGCGCAAAAAGGTCAACTTCGCCAGCGGCACCGAGTACTATGCGTCGCTGCGCACGAAGGCCGCTATCGAGTCGGCCGAGGTGGTGATCGTGCTGCTGGATGCCAGCGAGCCGATCGCCGAGCAGGATCTGCGGGTGCTGACGATGATCGTCGAGGCTGGTCGGGCATGCGTGCTTGCCATGAACAAGTGGGACCTCGTCGACGAGGACAGGCGCCATCAGCTGGATCGTGAGCTGGATCGTGGGCTGGTGCGGGTGCCGTGGGCGCAGCAGGTGAATATCTCGGCGCTGACCGGGCGCTCGGTGCGCAAGCTGGCGCCCGCGCTGCGAACCGCCCTGGCG
>JBOHEL010000125.1:0-10787 GCA_050700995.1 Sciscionella sp.
AGTCATCGGCGGCGGCATACTCGGGCTGGCGGTCGCTCGGGAGCTGACCGCCCGCGGTGATCGGGTGACCGTGCTGGAGAAGGAGGGCCGCTGGGCGGCGCACCAAACCGGCCACAATTCCAATGTCGTGCACGCGGGGCTGTACTACAAGCCCGGTTCCGCGAAGGCCATGATGTCGGTGGCGGGTAACCGGTCCATTGTGGACTTCGCGCGGCAGAACGGGGTTCCCGTCGAGGTCTGTGGCAAGCTCGTGGTGGCAACCGCAGAGGAGGAGCTACCACGGTTGCGGGTGCTGGCCGAACGCGCCGAGGCCAACGGCGTACCAGCGAAGCTCATCACGCCCGCTGAAGCAGCGGACTACGAGCCCGCCATCGCCTGCGTCGCCGCACTGCGGGTGGAATCCACCGGCGTCATCGACTACCCAGGCGTCTGCGCCGCACTGGTGCGGCTGCTGGCGGACACTGGCGCAGACCTGCGACTGGGCACACCAGCGCTGGGGATCCAGCAGCGCGCCGGGCGGGTCGAGATCGCCACCGGCAGCGAAGTGCTGCGCGCGGACGCACTCGTCAACTGCGCCGGGCTGCACGCCGACCGGGTGGCACGGCTAGCCGGTGTTACGCCGAGCGCCCAGATCGTGCCGTTTCGGGGGGAGTACTACCAGCTCACCGCCGAGGCCAGCCACCTGGTGCGCGGGCTGATCTACCCGGTGCCCGACCCCGCGCTGCCGTTCCTCGGTGTGCACCTGACCAGGATGCTGGACGGCAGCGTGCACGCGGGCCCGAACGCGGTGCTCGCGCTGCGCCGCGAGGGGTACTCGTGGTCGGACATCTCGGCGCGCGACCTCGCCGAGACCGCGCGCTTCCCCGGCCTGTGGCGGCTGGCCCGCAAGTACGCCTACCCCACCGGGCTCGACGAGGTACGCAGGTCATTCTCCCGCAGCCGGTTCGCGAACGACCTGGCTAAGCTCGTGCCCGCAATCACCGCCGCCGACATCCGCCGCGCAGGTTCCGGCGTGCGTGCGCAGGCGATGCGCGCCGACGGTTCGCTAGTGGAGGATTTCCTGATCGAAACCGCCGCACGCCAGGTACACGTCCTCAACGCCCCGTCGCCTGCGGCAACCTGCGCGTTGGAGATAGCGAAGTACGTGGCGGATCGGGTCTAGGGTTCGAGCAGGTCCACCGGATCGAAGGAGAGCGGGAACGGCCGCTCGGTAGTGAACGGCTGACCGCCAACCGCGGTGGCGCGCGGCAGGTAGTTCCCTTCCTGCAGTTCCAGCAGGTGTAGCTCGATGCTGCGAGCCCCGCCGTCGATCTCCACTCGCAGGTACCAGGGGATGCCGGCCTCCGCGCACAGGGCGGGCTTGTCGATCCGGTCCCGCCTGCGCGAGGACGGCGACACGAACTCGACCGGCATCAGCACGGAGTGCGCAGACACCCAGGTAAGGCCGCGCACCGGCTGCCGCAACACGGTCAGGTCGGGCTCGATCCAGCTACCCTGGGTGAACTCGACGTTGAGCGCCGAATAGGCACAGTGACCGGCCGAGCGGGCCGGGTTGTCAAGGATCGCGCCCAGCCTCAGTGCTGCCCAACTGTTCGCGCTGCCCTCTCGCGGACTCATGACGAGGTATCCCCCAACGCATTCGTACTTGGCCGGCGGCACCCACTTCACCGGCAGATACTGCTCGGCAAGCCCGGTTGTCCACATGCCGTAGAACTCCCGCAGCGGATCGAACTCCGCGTGCTCAGCCAATGGTGCCGCCACGTCCCCACCTCCTCGCCGCCAACGTCCGCACCACGAACCCTAGCGAACCGCAGCAATGACGGCGCGGTCACGGTGACGCCAATGGACCATTGGGTGAAGACCCGGCGGCGCCGAGCCATGCGAGTCGCGCGTCAACGCTACCGCTGCGGCTCCAGCACCTCGCGCCCACCGAGGTAGGGCCGCAGCGCTTCGGGGACCCCGACCGAGCCGTCCGGGCGCTGGTGGTTCTCCAGGATCGCCACGATCCAGCGGGTGGTGGCGAGCGTGCCGTTGAGGGTGGCGGCGATCCGGCTGCGGCCGCTGTCGTCGCGGTAGCGCACGTTCAGCCTGCGCCCCTGGAACGTGGTGCAGTTCGACGTGGAGGTCAGCTCGCGGTAGGTCTGCTGGGTCGGCAGCCAGGCCTCGCAGTCGTACTTGCGGGCGGCGCTGGTGCCAAGGTCACCACCGGCCACGTCGATCACCCGGTAGGGCAACTCGACCTTGGCCAGCATCTCCTCCTCCCACGCCAGCAGACGCAGGTGCTCCTCGTGCGCATCCTCGGGGCGGCAGTAGGAGAACATCTCCACTTTGTCGAACTGGTGCACCCGGATGATGCCCCGGGTGTCCTTGCCGTAGGAGCCAGCCTCCCGCCGGTAGCAGGAGGACCAGCCCGCGTAGCGCAAGGGGCCGTCCGAGAGGTCGATGATCTCCTCCGAGTGGTACCCGGCGAGCGGCACCTCGGAGGTGCCGACCAGGTAGAGGTCGTCGTCGGCCAGCCGGTATACCTCGGCGGCGTGCGCGCCGAGGAAACCGGTGCCGCCCATGATCTCCGGGCGCACCAACGACGGCGTGATCATCAGCGTGAAACCGTTGGCGACAGCCTGCTGCGCCGCGAGGCTCAGCAAGCCGAGCTGCAGCTGCGCGCCGACGCCGGTGAGGAAGTAGAACCGCGAGCCGGAGACCTTCGCGCCACGCTCGGTATCGATCGCCTGCAAGCCCTCGCCGAGCGCGAGATGATCCCGCGGCACGAAGTCGAAGTGCGGCGGATCACCGACGTGCTTGCGCACCACGAAGTCGTCCTCGCCGCCCGCGGGCGCACCGTCCTCGACGACGTTGGGGATCGCGCGGTGGGCATCGGTGAGCGCACTCTCGGTGCTGGACTGCTCGGCCTCGGCGGCCTTGACCTGCGCCGCGAGGTCTTTGGCCTTCGCAAGCAGCACAGCACGTTCCTCGCCGTCCGCCCTACCGACCCGCTTGCCGAGAGCCTTCTGCTCCGCGCGCAGGCCGTCCGCCGAGGACACCGCTTCCCGCCTGCGGGCGTCGGCGGAGAGCAGTGCGTCCACCAGCGCCTCGTCCTCGCCACGGGCACGTTGCGATGCGCGCGCCACCTCCGGGTCGTCGCGCAGTGCTTTCAGGTCGATCACAGCTGGTCAGCCTACCTGCGGGCGCCGTTGCCGCTGAAAGTGGCTCTTGTGTCGTTGAGGGTGCTGAAAGTGGCTCTTGTGCACCTCTTTGGAACAAGAGCCACTTTCAGCACTACCCGGCGATGCGGTGGGGGATGAAGGCGGCACCGTCGTCGGTCACGAGGCCTGCGGTTTCCCTGATGCCGAGACCCGCGGCGGTGTCGCCCACGATCCAGGCACCCAGCGCGGGCCGGTAGCCGTCGAACTCCGGCAACGGGTCGAACAGCTGGTAGACGTAACCCTCCTTGCCGTACACACCACCGGTCTCAGTCTCGTAACCCGGCGCCACGATCGACACGTTGGCACCTTCCCTGCCGAGCTTGGGCTTGCGCACGTACTCGGTGAGGAAACCGGGCTCGTCAACGAACGCTGGCAGCAGGTTCGGGTGGCCGGGGTGCATCTCCCACAGCACTGCCAGCAGCGCCTTGTTGGACAGCAGCATCTTCCACAGCGGCTCGATCCACATGGTGGCAGGCAGCGACTCCACGGCGAAGCGGCCGAACTCCTCGTCGACGACCCACTCCCAGGGGTAAAGTTTGATGACCGTGTTCATGCGGACCTCTTCCAGGTCCACAAACTGCTTGAGCAACGGGTCCCAGCCGATGTCCTCGATCGCCAACCCCACGGTGTCCAGCCCGGCCTCCGCGGCGGTCTCCTGCAGGTAAGCGGTGGTCACGTGGTCCTCACCGGTGGCATCCGCCGAGGACCAGCTGAAGTGCAGCTCGGTGGAGGAGATCTGGCGACGCACCTCACCCCAGCGCTCGACCAGTTGCTCGTGGATGGAGTTCCACTGGTCGTCGGCCTCGAACACCGCGGTCTTCCAGTGCCACTGCAGCACCGCTGCCTCAAGCAAGGAGGTCGGGGTGTCAGCGTTGTACTCCAGCATTTTCGCCGGGCCGGAACCGTCGTAGCGCAGATCGAACCTGCCATAGATATGCGGGTCCCTTCGCTGCCACGATTCCGCGATGTATGGCCACACCCACTCCGGAATGCCGAAATCGCGGTAACGCTCGGTCGTGATCACAGTGTCGACCGCATCCAGGCACATCGAGTGCAGCAGTTCCACGTCGGCTTCCAGGGACAGCACCTCGTCCATGGCGAACACATAGTGCACCGACTCGTCCCAGTACGGCCGCTTTGAACCGTCTGCGGCACGCGCGGGAACCCCGAACACCAGCCCCTGTTCCTCGACGATGCGCTCCCAGCCCGCGCGGGGCTCGCGGTATTCGCGGTGCACGGCTACGAGCCTCCGCTCTTGCCGTGGCCACCGACGCCGAAGCCGCCACGCTGGATGACCTTGCCGGACTTGCTCTTGATGTTGGCGTTGTTCGGCTTCACGTTGCTGCCACCGGTGACATGGCCGTTGTGCACGGTGCCGCCGTAGTTGTAGTGGTAGGACTGGAAACCGCCACCCACGATCGGCAGGAAGAAGAAACCGCCGCTGACGTAGCCGCCGTGAGAATTCACGTAGGACGCGTCGCAGACCTGTTCCTGCTGCTGCACCGCGCCGTTCTGCGACGTGCAGTACGCCGTGACATCGTCCGGTTTCGATGCATAGTAGGCCGCCACCAGCGCCACCACGCCGACGGTGACGCCGCCGCCGATCATGATCCGCTTGCGCAGCGCCGCCTTGCGCTCAGCAGCCGCCTGCGCGGCCTGCTCCGCCGCCGCGGCTTCCTCGGCCGCCTTACGACGGGCACGCTGCTCGGCAACCGACGGCGCGCGCGGTGTCGTGCTGTCAGGATCCTGGTATCGGACCTCACCGCGCGGCGTCACGTCGCCGCTGTTTTCGCTGTCTGTCATGCGCCACTCCCGCCAGTTGTCCCCCCGAGCCTAGAGGAACCGGCATGATGGGCACCGATGGCTGGCAACCCGCACTCGTCCCGCACCGCGTCACCGGCAACCGGCACCCGGCTGGTGATGGCGGGCGCCTTCGTCGGAGCGATACTGATACTCGCGCTCACCACGGCGTTTTCCTGGCGCCTCGGCGCGAAGGCCGATGCCAGTCCGCAGGCGTTCGACGCCCCCACCGGTGCCTGCCTCGATTGGAAGCAGCCCAACGCCGCGGATATGCACATCGTGAACTGCGCGCGACAACACCGGTTCCAGGTCACCGGGAAGGTCACGCTCAACTCCCGGCCAGGCGCGCCGCTGCCGAACCAGAAAGGGTGGCAGCAGGTCGCCCAGCAGCGCTGCACCAAGCCCGCCGAGCACTATCTCGGCGGACCGCTCGACCCGCAGGGCCGCTACAGCGTCGGTGCGCTGAAGCCGACGGCGCAGCAGTGGAAAGCCGGGGATCGCACCTTGCGCTGCGGGCTACAGGTCGCTGCCCCGTCAGGAAAGCTGTTGCTCAACTCCGGCAGCGCCAAAGCCGCCGACCAGTCCGCCCTCTACCCGGTTGGCACCTGCCTCGGGCTCATCGGCAAGGCAGTCGGCGACCCGGTGAACTGCTCGAAGCCGCACTCCTACGAGATCGTGGGGATCGTCGACCTGAAATCGAAATTCACGGACGGCTACCCCGGCCAGACCAAGCAGCAGAATGCCCTGCTCGACCTGTGCAGCACCGCACTGCACTCCTACGCGCACGGGGTTTCGCTCAAAGACTACGGACTGACGCTGACCTGGGACACCAGGAGTGAGGCGAGTTGGAAGGCGGGCTCGACTCAAGTGAACTGCAAGGTCGGCGCGCCGCTGTCCGACGGCAGCGGTCTGAAACCGATCACGAACACCATCAAACGATGACCATGGACGTACCACTTCCGCGCTTCGAGGAGCTCGTGGCCGATGCGCTCGACCTGATTCCCGAACGGTTCACGCGCGCGATGGACAACGTGGCCGTGCTGGTAGCGGAGATCAATCCGGAGAATCCCAGGTTGCTCGGCCTCTATCACGGCATTTCGCTCACCAGGCGCACCACCTACTACTCCGGCGTGCTGCCGGACCGGATCGTGATCTACCGGAAGCCGATCCTCGGAATATGTGCCACCGAAGAAGACGTCGTGCGGCAGGTCGCGATCACCGTCGTGCACGAAGTCGGCCATCATTTCGGGCTGGACGACGCCACCCTGCACGAACTCGGTTGGGGCTGACCCGCTTGTCGCTAGCCCATGGTTTTGGCACGGTCAAGGGATTCGCGGATGATATCGGCGTGGCCGGCGTGCTGACTTGTCTCGGCAATCACATGCAACAACGTCCGACGCATTGACCAGCGCGTGCCCGGTTCGAACCAGGGAGCCTCCGGCAGCGCACGGGAGACGTCAAGATCAGGAAGCGTCAACACCAACTCGTCCGTTCGGTTAGCCACCTTCTCGTACGCATCGAGCAACCCTGCCAAGGTTTCTCCCTCCGCCATCCCGAACTCGGCCGAGCGGTCGCTCACGCTCGCTTCATCCCATGGCCCCAGCGCCGAGGGCCCATCAAGGATGAAACCGATCCACCCGTTCTCGACTGCGGTGACATGCTTGATCAGCCCGCCGAGGCACAGCTCACTCACGGTGGTGCGCTGCGCGGCCTGCTCGTCGCTGAGGTCCCTGACGGTATAGCGCAGGAAATTCCGGTGCCTATCCAGTACCTCTACCAGGTCGGCGCGCTCACGGGCCACGGTCTGCTCGATGCTGCTCACTGGTGCACTACCTTCTCTCGATGTCGTCAGGCGACACGTTAGCGACAGGCACCGACAATTGTCCGGCGCGTGGATCTCGGGTGGTTAGATGGCGTGATGCCGGAGGACCCCAAGGGTGTCATCGCCTCGCTTGGCGCACGCGCGCTACAGACCCGCTCACTCGTCAGGGCGCCGATCTGGCTGTACCGCGCGGGCCTCGGCTTCGCCTTCGGTTCCCGACTGCTGATGCTCGAACACATCGGGCGGAAGTCCGGAGCACGGCGCTTCGTCGTTCTCGAAGTGGTCGAGCATCTCTCCCATGACGAGTACGTCATCGTGGCCGGGTTCGGCACGCGCGCCCAGTGGTACCGCAACATTCTCGCCAACCCGACGGTGCGGGTGTCATCGGGATTCCTGCGGGGCGTGGCAGCCAAGGCGATCCCGATGACAGGCGAGGAATCCGCCGCGGCGCTACGACGCTACGAAGAGCTGCATCCCAAGGCATGGGCGAACCTGCGGGCCGCGATCGAGGCCGCGGTAGGGCACCCGGTCGAAGGGCTGCCGATGGTGAAGCTTCGCCTCGGCGCTACCGGCGACGCAGCGGTATGACCCCCGACTAGGGTAGCGAGCTCACGGCAACCGCACACCGGTCCACTCCACGCACCGCCAGCCATCGGGGTGCGCATCAAGGACCACCCGCCCGGTGTTGGGCAGGATGGCATGCTCGCCGAGGCTCGGATTGATGTTCGGCGCGAGCGCGGGCGCAACCAGCCGGATCACCGCTCCGTGGCTGACCAGTACAACAGAACCGCCCCGGTGGCGCTGCGTGATGGTGTGCACCGCGTCGGTGTAGCGCCGCAGTACCTGCTTCGCCGTCTCCCCTCCTGGCATTGGGCGGTCCAGATCACCATGAGCCCACGCCGTGTACACCTCGAGAAACCGCCGGATCGAGTCGTGGTCATTGCGGCCCTCAAGGTCCCCGACGAACACCTCCTGCACGCCACCGACCACCCGCACGTCCAGGCCCCGCTGTGCGGCGAGCGGGGCTGCGGTCTGCTGCGCCCGAAGCGCCTCGCTCGCATACACCGCGTCCACTCGGTCGTGCGCCAGCGACCCGGCCAGCTCGCGAGCCTGCTGCGTGCCTTCCTCGTTGAGCGGCGGTCCCGGCGGCAGCGAGTCGAGCGCCATCCGCACGTTCGCCGCCGTTTGACCGTGCCTCACCAGGTACAACCTGGTGGGTCCCTGCTCGTCTGCGGTCATGCTGTGCTCCCGTCGCGAATCCGGGCCAGCCACTGCTGCGCGGCAAGGAAGTCGGAGTTGTCGGCCTTCGGCAGTACGGTGGCGCCGATGTGGTCCGCCCGTGGAAAGGAGCCGAGAAAGCGGACCTCGTTGCAGCGGCGGTGCAACGAGGCGAGCGCGTCACCTACCCGGGGCTCGGTCACATGGCCTTCGAAGTCGATGAAGAACCGGTAGCGACCGAGCCGTCGCTGGTCCGGCCGCGCGTCGAGCTTGGTGAGGTTGATGCCTCGCATGCTGAGTTCCTGCAGCAGCTCCCACAGTGCCCCTACCCTGTTGTCGACCTCAGCCACGATGGAAGTGCGGTCGGCGCCGCTCGGCTCCGGCGGTGGTCCCGGGCGGCGCAGCAACAGGAATCTGGTCGCCGCGTCGGCCGCGTCGGCGATGTCGGTCGCGTATACCCGCAACGGGTAGTGATTGATCGCCACGGGCGCGGAGATCGCCGCGTCGTACTCCCCGTGCTGCACGGCCACCGCTGCCCCAGCTGTTGACGACGCCGCCACCGTCCTCGCCTCGGGCAGGTGAGCCTGCAGCCAACCGCGCACCTGGGCCAGCGCGTGGGGATGGCTGGCGACAGTGCGGATATCAGCCGTGCCGGTGATCCCGCTGCGTACCAGTACCGAGAACCTGATCGGCAGTACCGCTTCCGCCACTGCCACCAGCGGTTCCGCCTCGGCCAAGGTATCCAGTGTGGCCGGCACGGCCCCCTCGACCGAGTTCTCCACCGGCACGCACCCGGCGTCCGCGTCACCGGCCCGCACCGCGCCGAGGGCGGCCCTGATGGTGTCCGCGGGAAATAGCTCATCGGAGGCGGCCACGAGCGCACGGGCCGCCTGCTCGCTGAACGTTCCCTGCGGTCCGAAGTAGACGATGCGCGACACAGCTCCACCCTAGCGACCGGGATCACCCGGTTGCCGCGAGCACGGCTAGTTACAGGTGGTGGTTGTGTGATGCATGCTAGAGAAGTGAGCGATGAACTCGCACCGGACACCGTGGGTGATCGGCCGCGGCTGGTGTTGTGCGCGGTGGACCATTCACTGGCGGATGCCTGGCAGCAGATCGTGCCCGACGAGGAGATGCTCTCCGTGCACGCCGGATCGGTGCTGGACGCGGGTACTGACGCGGTGGTGAGCCCGGCCAACTCACACGGCTCGATGCGTGGCGGTATCGACGCCGTCTACGCCAAGGCTTTCTTCGGGATCGAGGAGCGCGTCCGCAGCGCGATCCTCACCTATCACGGTGGTGAGCTGCCGGTCGGTGAGGCGCTGGTGGTACCTACCGGAACGGAACGCCCGCCATGGCTCATCAGCGCGCCGACCATGCGCGAGCCTGCCCAACGACTGCCCTCGGACACCGTGCACCCGTTCCTGGCTGCGCGCGCCGTGTTCAGGCTGTGGGCGAATGGGCGCTTCGAGGACGGCGCTGCGCTGCGGACAACCATCGGCTCGATCGCGCTGCCTGGTTTGGGTACCGGCGTCGGCGGCGTCGCACCGGCCACCTGTGCCCGTCAGGTGCTCGCCGCCTGGCACGAGATCTTCACACCGCGCGCCTGAGCACGGTGTGACGTTAACCACCTCCTTGATCCACCTCCTGTGGATAACCTGGGGACAACTTGTGTGCAGTCGAGCAGCGACGCGATGAGCGGGCCGTGCTCGGCGCGGTTCGGGAAATCAGCCGCATCCTGTACCGCGACCGGCCAGGCCACTACGCGAGCTAGCGTTGCGAACGTGCCGATCAGGGTGTTGCTCGTCGATGATCACGAGGTGGTCCGCCGTGGACTGCGTGGCCTGCTGGCAGGCGAGCCCGATATCGAGGTGGTGGCCGAGGCCGCTTCGGTAGCGGAGGCGCTTGCCTTCGGCGCGGCGAGCACGCCCGATGTGGCCGTGCTCGACATGCGCCTGCCAGACGGCGACGGCGTCACACTCTGCCGCAAGCTTCGCAGGCACGAACCCGCGCCGCGCTGCCTGATCCTCACCGCCTTCGATGACGAGCGCGCGCTGGTCGACGCGATCAACGCGGGCGCTTCGGGATACCTGCTCAAGCAGGTGCGGGGGCAGGACCTGGTGACCGCGGTACGCGAAGCGGCCTGCGGGCGTTCATTGCTCGATCCGGCCACCACCGCCCGCGTGCTCAAGCGGATGCGACAGCCCGGCGAGGGTGACGCTGAGCTTGCGACACTGACCGCGAGGGAGCGCAAGGTGCTGGAACTGCTCGGCGAGGGACTGTCGAACCGGGAGATCGCGCAGCGGCTGTTCCTGGCCGAGAAGACGGTGAAGAACTACGTCACCTCGGTGCTCTCGAAGCTCGGCATGGAACGGCGAACCCAGGCCGTGGCATGGGTAGCCCGCCGCAGGTAAGGCAGAAAGTACCTCTTCCCCGGCAGTGCCCGCTGTAGGTGGCTTGGGCACGGCTCCGCCGACCCTCAGCCGACCCCCAGTGGGACTGCCCAGCTCACGGTGGTGCCCGCACGTACCGAGGAACGCACCGAGCACCAGCCACCCGCGGCGGTCGCCCGCTCCTCAAGGTGCCGCAACCCGCGCCGTGCCACCCCGGGCGGGATGCCGCAGCCGTCGTCGCTGACCCGCAGCAGCAACTGCCCACCGCCGATGTGTACCAGCACCGCGACCTTGCGAGCACCGGAATGCCGCACCACGTTGGACAACGCCTCACGCAGCGCGGCCCTCGCG
>JBOHEL010000126.1:0-10782 GCA_050700995.1 Sciscionella sp.
GCCCGAGCAGCTACTGGGTCTACAACCTCAGTTCCGCGCAGGGAACCAACTACTGTGACATTGCGCGCTTCACCAACACCGAGCGGAATTACGCCGTGACATTCAACCTCCCTGTTCGGTACCTCGGAAGTCTCCTGAATGATGACGTCGGTATCATTCACGTGTACAAAAAGTAGTTGCTAGATCGGTGTTGTCCATCGTCTAACTGTTAGTGGATGCGCGTGGCCGGAGCTTCACCTTAGGATGGACCTCGCAGTGGCCGGTGCGGAAATTCCGCAAAAAACGGGCGCCGGAGTAGTCGAGAGGCGGAACTCCGGCCGCGCCACAGACGCAGCACCTTCTGGCTGGGTTATCATCGCGCCGCACCCGCAGCTTCACCAGGCGGACCGATGTGGTCGACAATCGCACGCCGAACTGCACGGTCCGTGATGGGCATCGGCTCGTGCCGCAGGGCAAGATGTGACCCAGCTTCGGTCTGGCGTTCACCGATGTAGTGGCCCGTGCGGGGATCGGTAAGCATCTCCTGGCGGATGGGGGAAAGCTCCAGGACGAGGGCCAGCGCGGGGGCCCCCTCAAGATTGGTCGCGGACGCGGCCGGTCGGACGCCGGGCAGCTGTTGCAGCGCTCGATACAGCCCTTTCCGCAGGTCAGCGGGGACCAGTCCAGTACGCAACGCGTCGAGGGCGTACACCCATGGCCCGACGTAGCCGGCGCGGTTTCGGCCGGGCATGTTCGTGTGCGGGCTGTCCGCGTGTAGCCGTTGCAGCAGTAGTCCGGGATCGCGGGGTAGGCTGGCGAGAAACTCCGGAGTGGGTACTTGCCAGCCGCTCTCGCGGCGTTCGCCCTGGCCCCAGTAGTCACCATGACACGATCGTGGTCGCCCACTCAGGCTCCGGGGTACTACTTCCCAGCATCGCCGAGAATGTCGACGCTGCGTGAAAACTGACCCCCTGGTGCCGAGTGAATGTTGACCCCTCTCGGTCAGAGTGAGGGAGTGATCACAGTGGAGGATTGGGCGGAGATCCGGCGGTTGCATTTGTCGGAGGAGATGGGGATCAAGCCGATAGCCCGGAGGTTGGGGCTGGCGAGGAACACGGTGCGGGAGGCGTTGGCCTCGGAGGTGCCACCAAAATACGAGCGGGCTGCGGCGGGGTCGGCGGTGGACGGGTTCGAGCCGCGGATCCGGTCGTTGCTGGCGGAGTTCCCGGACATGCCGGCGACGGTGATCGCCGAGCGCATCGGGTGGGAGCGGTCGTCGTCGGTGTTGCGGGCGCGGGTCGCGCAGCTGCGCCCGCTGTACCGGGCGGCGGATCCGGCTGACCGCACCACCTACGTCGCCGGGGAGATCGTGCAGTGCGACCTGTGGTTCCCGGGCAAGGTCGTGCCGGTGGGCCGGAAAGCCACGCTGATCGATCCCCCGGTGTTGACGATGGTCGCGGCGTTCTCGGGATTCATCGTGGCGTTGCTGCTTCCCACTCGGACGACCGGCGACTTGGTGGCCGGCATGTGGGCGTTGCTGTCACGGTTGGGGTCGGTGCCGAAGATGCTGGTGTGGGACAACGAGTCCGGCATCGGTCAGCATCGTCACCTGACGGTGGGGGCCCGCTCGTTCGCGGGCACGTTGGGGTTGCGCATCTATCAGACCGCGCCGCGGGATCCGGAGGCCAAGGGGGTCATCGAGCGGGCGAACGGGTTCTTGGAGACCTCGTTCATGCCCGGCCGGACGTTTAGCGACCCGGCTGACTACAACACCCAGCTCGCGGCATGGTTGCCCAAGGCCAACTCGCGGTTGTTGCGGCGCACCGGATGCAAGCCCGGGGTGCTGATCGCCGAGGACACCGCGGCGATGCGGGCGCTGCCGCCGGTGGCGCCGGTGGTGGGCACCAGCACGCGGGTGCGGTTGGGGCGCGACTATTACGTGCGCATCGCGGGCAACGACTACTCGCTGGACCCCACGGTGATCGGCCGGTTCGTCGATGTTCATGCCGGCCTCACCGAGGTGGTGGTGTCCTGCGCCGGGGCGGTGGTGCCCAGCCGGATCGCCGTCGCGTACTTGATCATCGGGTCGTACTGCTGGGCGATCAGATCCCACCGGATCGGCCGAGTCAGCGCCGGGCCCAGCAGCGGATACGCGTCGCCCGTGCCGGGGCCGGGCAGGTAGAGCTTCATGTGGTTGATCTGTTTGAACCGGGCGATCAGGTCGAAGCCCAGCAGCCTGGTGATGCCAAAGCCGATGAAGCTGGCGCCGTGCGAGTCGACGTAGTTGGATTCGATGCTCATGTCGGTGCCGTGGCGCATGGCGCCCTCGACCATGGCGTGCACCTCGGAGGCCGAACAGGAAAGCAGCCGCGAGTGCACCGCCATCGCGCCGTTGCGCTCGACGGTCCAGTAGATCAACACACCGCGTCTGCCGCGCTTGTACCGCGAGTGCCATTCGGTGAAGATGTTCTGATCGAACGCGGTCACATGCGTCGAATCGCTGGCCACGGCGGTGGTGCCTTCACCCCACAGCCAGGCCTGGCGGGCGGCGAAGGTCGCGTTCGCGATCACCCGGGCCACCTCGCGGGCCCCGGCCACGCTCATATAGCGGCGCCGTACGTACCGCAGGTCGTCCTCGGAATGGCCGTAATCGCCGGCGGCGACCGCGCGGATGCCGGTGTTGGTGCCGTAGGCATAGATCACCAGCATGAGGCGTCGGCCAGGGTGGCCGCTTCGATCTCGCCGCGGGTGCCGACCGGGGTGAACGCGGACAGGCAGCCGGTGCGCAGGGGCGGCCTCGGTGAGCATGTCCATCAGCGGCACCACACCCCACCGCGACCGCACGGTCTGCTTCAACCGGCGTAGGTTGCGCGGTTCCGGCGCCGGCTCGTACGGGCTGAGCGCGATCGCGCCCTTCTTCCGGTTTGGCATGATCTGCAGCCAGTCCAGTCCGGGCAGCGCGTTGTGCAGCTCGGCCAGCTCGCCCTGCATCTCCTCGCGTACCTCATCCACGAAGTCGGACGCCGCCCTGGGTTTGGCCAGGGCGGCGTAGTTCTCGGCACGTTTGGCCTCGAAGTCGGCGGGCAGGTCCTGGTCGGGGTCGCGCCACTTCTCCGCGCCGACGACCCAGATTCCTTGCACCGCAGGCGTTCGCGCAGGGTCTGGAACACCCCACACTCATACACGGTGCGCTGCACCCGCGACCGACCCCGCTTGTCGACCCGACACAGCACCAACGTGTCGGTGATCTCCCGGCCCCGGCAGTACAGCAACGCCGCCAGCAGCGTCAGCGTCACCTGCCCTGGGTGATCGTCCCGCAGATGGCTCGGGGTCTCGGCCGCCGCCCGATCCCGCCACCCGGCCAGCACTTGCGGGGCGACATCGGCGAACATGCCGCTCGGCAGCCCGATCGCGCGGATCGCCGAGAGCTTGGCGATCTCCTCGCGCATCGTGTTCAGGCTGACGTTGCCCGGATCGGACCGGACTCAGCACCGCCCGACCATCCTCACCCGAGGCGGCGTTCTCGTCGTCGACCGCCTCGGTGACCAAGGTGCGGATCCTCGCGGCCACCTCGACCGGGATCCGTCCCGCCACCCGGGCCACCAGCAGCCTATCCGCCTGCCGCAGCCCCGAACCGACAATTCGACCCACCCGGGCGGCCGCGGGCTGCTCAATCCCCTCCTCCCGGCACCGGGCCAGCAGCCGCTAGCGGACCCGCTCGGCGCGGCGTTCGCGCTGGCAGACCTCCTCCGCCAGCCAGCTGGCCAGCTTGTCCGCGTCGGCGACCGTGCACTCCCGAAACCCCAGGAACTTCCGGATCTGGGCGCGGTGATACTCCAGCGTGCGGCCTGACCAGTCGTAGAACGCCAGATCCGCCGCCGGCACACCCACCTGACGGGCGACGTAGGCCACCGCCTCATCCGGGAGCTCCCCGCGGCCACGCGGAAACCGGCCCTGCCAGGTGTAGAACTTCAACACCAGGGCGAACCCCAGCCGCGTCGCCCCGCGCTTGCCAGACACCTGTCCCAGCTCGTCACCGACCAGCGTCCAACGCTCGATCGGCTCGTCCTCATCGATCTTCCGCGGCACGCGCGGACGCTACTGCAAGATCAAATTAGCTCTCTGACCAGGGCAGACGTCGCTCGTTTGCGGCTGGTGACAGCTTCCTCCCCAACACCCCGTGTCCACGGCACCGTGTGTCGGTTCGGGATGGATGACAACTGGCACAGGCGCTCGGGCGGCGGATGTCCCCAGCTGGGGTGCCAGAACTGTTCGTCGGGAGTGTCAGCGATGAGCCCGTCAAACGACGGTGTTCATCGCGGCGCGGATCCGGGTCTCGTCGCTGATCCAGTCGTAGAAGCCGGGTTCCTCTCACCGAGGCGATCCCGATCGCGGCGTGGGCAGGAGGGCAACCTGGAAGCTGACACCAATCCCGCGCTCACCGAAGATCTAGCTCGACGCCAGTGACAGGCTAGGCTCTGGCGGTGGCATCCGAGTTGGATCGACGGGCGCCGTTCGCGGCAGTGCTGGACGTGCTGAGTAACCACGATCCCGAGGGCCTGCTGAGCGCCGGCGCCCCGGCCGATGAGTACACGCTGGAAGCCGACGATTTCGCGCGCCGGCTGCGTGATAGTCAGCAGATCACCGGCGACGTGGTTGTGGAGGTCTGGGAGCGGTGGTTCGGGCCTAGCAGGGGGTACGTGCGCGGGGCGACGGTGTGGGAGTTCGACGCGTTGGCGTCGGCCCTCAGCGCTGCGCGCTGATCTACGGCGTCGATCACCGACGCACCACCGAAGCGTCTCGTCCGAGGATCGTTCTGTGACTACGCTCTCACCTGCTCGGATAGCTATGAAAGTGCTACGCTGACGCTATGAGTACGGAGATACGGCAGGCTGATCTCCGGAACGACAATGCCTTGATCATGCGGCGGGTTGCCGACGGGGAGTCTTTCACCGTTACCGTTAACGGCCGCCCGGTGGCCGACGTGGTGCCGCACCAGCGCGACACTGGCCGCCGCCGGTTCGTGCCCGCCGCTGAACTCGGAGCGGTCTTCGACGCGTCCCCGCTGTCCAAGGAGGAAGCGGCCCGGTGGTGGCACGACATCCGCGAAGGCGGCGACGACGTATTCGGCCCAGACATACCAGAGGACCCATGGGAGCGGGAAGCGAACCGTCGTCAGGCTCGTCGTGCCCGGTAAGCCACGCGTGGCGCTGGCGGACACGTCGGTGCTCATCGACTACCCCACCGAACAGGTAGCCGAGGTTACCGACGAGGTGGCGGTGTCGGTGCTGACGATCGGGGAGTTGCAGTTCGGCGTCACTGCCGTGTCTGACCCGATGGAGCAAATGCACCGGCGTCGCCGGATACAGGACACGTTGGAGCGGGTTGACGTGCTGCCGTTCGACCTTCCTGCCACCGAGTACTACGGCACGTTCTGCGCGCTGGTGCGCCAGCGCGGCCGGAACCCTCGCCCGCGTCGCATGGACTTGATGATCGCGGCGTCGGCCGCGCGGTACGGCCTGCCGCTGCTGACGCGGAACGGCGCCGACTTCATGGGACTGAAGTCCGCGCTGACCGTCATCGACCTGCCCGACCGGTAACAACGCACTCAGCGCGCCGGCCCTGGTGATCTCACAGACGTCGGCGTCGACACACCGTCCGCACGAAACACCACTGTGGCACGCCGCTACCCTCGCTGTGGTTCTTCATCATGCCCGCCCGCGAGAACCGCCTGGATGCCGTGCGCCTGAGCCCGACTGTTGCGGACTGCTCGCCGCCGAACACGCCGCCGCGCGCGTCGCTTCCTTCGACGAAGGGCTCACCAAGGCAGCCACCGCCCGCCACGTCGACACCGTGACCAGCTGACCAGCACCCCGACAAGATCAATCCGGAACGTCGACCCGTCACCGATGGCTCACCGAGACAGTGATCAGTACGGCAGCTCGTGCGGCCGGCAACTGCGGTAGTCGGGTTCCAGCGGTGCTGGGAAGCGTCCGGCGAGCACCGCCCCCGACTGACGACAGCTGCTCGACACCCAGAAACGGATGGTTTGGTGAGATGTCTGCTGGTGTGCGACCGATGAGTTCCGGTGGCGGAGGTGGTCTGATGTAGGAGAGCTCACCGGTGGGAGGCAGCAATGGCGACCGATGCGGAGGTGCGTGAGGCGATCGCTGCCGAGCGCAGCGAGTTGGCGACCCTGCTTGGCCACCTGCCACCGGCGTCGTGGGAGGCGCCGACATTGTGCGCGGGCTGGCGACCGCGGGAGGTGCTGGCGCACATGACGATGCCGTTTCGGCTCTCCCGCGGCCAGTTCGCGATCGGCATGCTTGCCGCCCGGGGAAACTTCAACCGGATGGCCGACCGCTACGCCCGGCGTGACGCGGTAGCGCTGTCACCCGAGCAGCTGGTGAGCTGCCTGCGCGAGAATGCCTGGCATCCCTGGAAACCCCCAGGCGGCGGCTTCCAGGGGGCCCTGTCGCACGATGTGATCCACGGGTTGGACGTCACCGTCGGCCTCGGTCTGGACCGACGCGTCCCCGACCAGCGGCTACACATCGTGCTTGAGGGTGTCACCCCCAAACAGATCAAGTACTTCCACGTCGATCTGGCCGATGTGCAACTGCGCGCCACCGACCTGGACTGGTCATTCGGGGCTGGCACGCCGGTCACCGGCGCCGGGCAGGACCTGCTGCTGGTGCTCTGCGGCCGAAAGCTTCCGGGAGCCCGCCTGCAGGGCGCGGAAAGCCAGCGATTCACCACCCCATCCTGAGAGGGACGTTGTCATGCCCGAGTTGACAGATGTCCGCCGCTTCGCGCTCGCCCTGCCCGCCACGATCGAGAAGGCGCACTTCGGCATGCCCGGCTTCCGCGTACAGGACAGGGGCTTCGTGACCGTCACCAAGGACGGCACGCGTGTGTTCCTGCACACCAGCGGCGAGGACGTGGCCGTCGCCCTTGCCGATGACCCCGGCACCTATCGGGAACTGCGCCGCGGACCGACGCTGCTCGGCATCGACGCCGACCTGGCGCGAATCCCGATCCACCAGCTTGAGCACCTGGTCACCCAGGCCTGGCGCCACCGCGCCACGACAAAGCTCGCCGCCAGCCTCGACAAATCCGGGTCCGCCGCGCACGTGACGACCACCGGCGACATCCGGCAGTGGGCTACCGCACTGCCCGAGGTCGAAGAGACCAGCCATTTTCTGTTTCATGTACCGGTGTTCAAGGTCCGGGGTCGGACCTTCCTCGGGATGGGCAAGGGTGAGACCACGGTCGTGTTCCGCGTCAGTGAGCAACAGGCGAACCAGATGGCTGCGGCCGCGCCCGCCACGTGTGAGGCCGTCCGGCGCCTGGATGCGAGACGAAGCTTCCTGGGGCTGCAGGTTCAGCTTCGCAACGCTTCTGCCGAACGCGTCAGAAGCCTCATCGAGCAGGCATGGCGCCAACAGGCACCGAAGCGGCTGATCACCGAACACGACCACGCACAGTAGCGACACCAGCCAAGTCCGCAGTCGTCTCACCAGGGGAACCCTCTGCGGGTGCCGGTTATGCGGTCTCGGTGATGGAGAAGGCGTTGCCGTCGGGGTCGCGGAAGGCAAACATTGCTGGGACGCCGGGCCATCGGAGGATTTCGTCGGTGTCGACTCCGGCGGCTTGAAGCTCGGCATGTGCGGCTTCGGCGTCGTCGGTCGTGAATCGGATGCCGATGGCGCCGCGGGCCACGTCGGGTGCGGCGGGTTCCAGGGTGACAATCAGGTCGTCGGTGCCGGGGGCGAGTTCGATCCAGCGCCCACCGTTGGATGTCGGGTTGTCGCGCAGCACGCTGAAGCCGAGCGTGTCGACGTAGAAGCGCAGCGCGGCGTCTTGGTCGTCGACCGGGATGCTGACGGTGCGGATGCCGGTGATGTGGGTCTTGGTGGCGCTCATCGGGTGCTCCTTCGCGGAGTAGGTGGGAGGCGTTCGTCGAGGTGGACGGTGACGGTGTCGCGGGCGTCCTTGGCGATCTGCGTGCGTACCTCGGCCGGGACGGCGAGTTTGTGAGTACCGTCGCCGAGGGCCATGAACGAGCCGCGGAACGGTCGGCCGTCGATGCTGCCGCGAATGTGCACGAGGCCGCGGGTGCCGAAGTACTCGGCCGAGCCGGGCATGAGGACGTAGGTCCAGCCGCCCTTGTTCGGGCTGCGCCGCAGCACGGCGGTGAATGTCTTGTCCAGGGTGGTCACTGCGATCCGCCGTACATGAGCGAGCCGGGAGTGGTGAGTTCTTGTCCGGTCTCCAGCCAGGTCTTGAGCCCGGACAGGATCATCGGCCAGCCGCCGTAGAGGTGCTCGTCCGCGTCCTCGCGCAGCTGGTCGTGGGTGACGGTGAGCCGGCACGAGTCACCGACCAGCTCGATCTCCCACGTGACGCGGCTGGTGCCCTCGGCGGCGACGTCCTCACCCCACACCGCGTGGTAGGACTGCACCAACCATCGCGGCGGGTCGACCTCGAGGTTCTCGCCCTCAATGAGCGGACCAGACGCACCATCGTGCGTCACCTGGTAGCTCGACCCGGTCATCCAGTCGGACTCGACCCGCGCACCGAACTGGTAACGCGCCCGCACTTCTGGATCGGTGATCGCCCGCCACAGCCGCTCCGGGGTGGTCCGGATGTAGATCTCGAATACCTTCTCCACGCTCGCCTCCAAGTCGCTCTTGAGATAGACGAGGCCGGCCGCCCAGGCCTCGGTGTACTTGCTGACCCACCGGTCGTGGACCAGCCGGATCGGGACCGGGTTCAAGTAGTGCAGCTTCTCCCGGCCTCGACGATGGGCCGTGACCAGCCCGGCGTCTTCCAGCAGCCGCAGGTGCTTGGCCACCGCCACTCGCGTCATGTCGAACCGGCCCGCCAGCGCGCCCAAGGTCTGCCCGTCGTGACGGAACAACTCGTCGAGCAATTCACGCCGGGTCGGGTCCGCGAGCGCCTTGAACACCAGTTCCACCCCACCAAAATAGGAAACCATTTGGTTTCCTGTCAAGGATCGCCCCGCTAACAGTTCAAGTGACGAGCGCACGATCGCTGACCGGTCACCGATCCTTAACTGCTTGAAGGCGCAGTAGCCAGCCGCGGTCACGGCGTGCGGCACTCCGCCCGTACGCTTACAGGGTGCCGCCACTCGTCCGTCCCGCCGCGGCAGAAGATGTGCCTATGATCGCGCGCATCTATGGTCAGGCGGTGCGCACCAGCGTCGCGACCTTCGATCTGACCGACCCGCCGAACTCCTACTGGGAACACCAGATCTCCAGCAGCGTTTTCGGCGACCATGTGCTCGTCGTCGAGGACGCTACGGACGTCGTCGGATACGCTTACTCCGGCGCGTTTCGATCGCGTCCGGCGTACGCGCAGACTCGGGAGACCTCGGTGTACGTCGCGCCCGAGGCCGTCGGTTCCGGCTTGGGCAGTCTGGTCTACTCGCAGCTGCTTTCGCTGCTGCGCACGGATGGCATGCATCTTGCGGTGGCGGTAATCGCGCAGCCGAACCCGGCCTCGGTCGCTCTGCACGAGAAGCTCGGCTTCGAGCTGGTCGGCACATTGCGAGAGGTGGGCCGGAAGTTCGATCGGTGGGTTGATACACGCTGGTACCAGCTGAAGCTCGAAGCGCAGCCGACCACCACACCCGCGGCCCGTATGCACGGCGAATGACAACCGTGATCAGTGTCCGCTGCCAGTGGCGGTGGTCTGGCGTCGCGGTAATAAGATTGGGACGAGCAGGAGGTAGGTGGCATGGCGCGCGTCAGGGTCGGGACAGTCTCGGAGTTCGCGGACGGGCGGCTGCACAGCGTGGACGCTGGCGGAACTGCGGTCATCGTCGGCCAGGTAGGCGATGTGCTGTGCGCCGCGCGTAACCGCTGCCCGCACCTGGGTTTCTCGCTCACAACCGGACCCGGCGGCGTGCGCTTCTCCGGCGGCGAGGTGCAGTGTCCGTGGCACAACTCTCGCTTCGACTTGTGCACCGGCGAGAACCGGGACTGGGCTTCGGGGTTCGCGGGCCGAACAATGCCACGGTGGTCGCACCGGCTGATCGCGTTGGGCAGAAAGCCCGCGCCACTGACGACCTATCGCGTCGTCGTCGAGGGCGAGGACGTGTTCCTCCATCTGTGATGCCGGCGGCGTGCCACGGCTGCCATAGGCGTCCCAGTTCGGGAAACCCCTCACCGGGCACCCGCCTGTCTCAGGCGCGGGACACATTTCCGCAGCTCGGCCGTGACCTGCGGATTCCCGTAACACCTTCCCGCGAAATTGCCCGGTGACCGGGGGTTAACCGCGACATCCGGTTCGTCTAGAAAACAATCGTTCGCGAGACACCTCGTAGGGCCGCACGTTTGCCCAGGTCAGACGCGTAACGGATGCCGTATACACGGCTATGTCATGTCGGGTGCTTTCGATACAGTGCATGTCACGAAGATCGGCGTGGCGCGGGTGTCGACCCGCGAGCAGCATCCCGAAGCGCAACACGATGCCCTGACAGTGGCCGGGTACGAGAAGATCATTACGGACAATGCCTCCGGCAAGCTGGCCCGCCGCAGGGAGCTGGACAAGGCGCTGCTGGCCGCCCACGAGGGCGACCAGATCGTCGTCACCAAGCTGGACCGCCTGGGCCGGTCGCTGGAGAACCTGATCGAGCTGTCCAAGCGGCTACAGGCCAAGAAGGGCGATTTTGTGGTGATCGACCTGGGCATCGACACCTCCACCGGCCTGGGGCGGATGTTCTTCCACACCCTCGATTCAGTGGCCGAGTTCGAGGCAGCGCTGGCCTCCGAACGC
>JBOHEL010000127.1:0-10781 GCA_050700995.1 Sciscionella sp.
GATGTCGATCGTCCCGGCGTAGCGGCCGCGCTCCTTAGTGACCACCGCGGCACCCCCCTCCGCGAGGATCGCCTCCAGCGCGTCCTGCAGCGTGGACTGCAGCGTCACCCAGTCACCGATCGGCTGCCCGGCCTCCGCCATCGACCGCACCCCGCCGAGCTCTCGCACATGCGCCCAACGCTGCGGCCGGTTGCGCTCGTCGAGCACCAGGACATAGGACTTGCGACGTTCGGTGAGCTGCTGGCGGATCGACTCCGGCGTCTCATCGGGGCGCGCGGTGATCGCCTCCTGCTTGAGCTGGACGTCGCGCACCCGCATCAGGGTGAGCTGCTTGAGTGAAGCGCCCGCACCCACGAATCCGGCCACCGTGTCGTTGGCGGGGTTCGCCAGGATGGCGTCCGGGGTGTCGTACTGCAGGATCGCCGACTGGTCCCCTAGCACGGCGATCCGGTCCCCCAGCTTGACCGCCTCGTCGAAGTCGTGCGTGACGAACACGATCGTCTTGTGTAGCTCCGCCTGCAGCCGCATCAGCTCGTCCTGCAGGTTGCCCCGGGTGATCGGGTCGACCGCGCCGAACGGCTCGTCCATCAGCAGCACCGGCGGATCCGCCGCCAGCGCCCTGGCCACGCCGACGCGCTGCTGCTGGCCACCGGAGAGCTGCCGGGGGAACCGGTCGCGGTACTGCGCGGGATCCAACCCGACGAGATCGAGCATCTCCTCGACCCGGTCGTGCACCCGCTGCCTGCCCCATTTCAGCATGCCCGGCACCATGCCGACGTTCTGCGCCACCGTCATATGCGGGAACAGGCCCGCCTGCTGAATCGCGTACCCGATGCTGCGCCGCAGCTCGTCGGGATCGATCGAGAGCGCGTTCTGGCCGCCGATGGTGATCTTCCCGGAGCTGGGTTCGATCAACCGGTTGATCATCTTCATGCTGGTCGTCTTGCCACACCCGGAAGGACCGACGAAAATCGTGATCTGGCCTGCCGGGATGTTCATGGTGAGATCCTCGACCGCAGCGGCCCGCTGGCCCGCGTACCGCTTGGTCACGGCCTCCAGCTCGATCTCCACGCCGGAAACGGCGCCGCTCTCGACGCTCTGCTCTGTCACAGCGGTTTCAGCCACGGATACCCCTTGAGATCGTGAGACGGCCAATGAGGACGAAGATCCCATCCAGGATCAGAGCGAAGATGACGATGCCGATTGTGCCCGCCGCGACGTTGTTGATCGCGTTCGCGCTGCCGATCTGGGAGAGCCCCGAGAAGATGTGCACACCAAGGCCGGGACCCTTCGCGTACGCGGCTATCGCCGCGATACCCATAAGCAACTGGGTAGACACCCGCATCCCCGCCAGAATCGACGGCCACGCCAGCCGCAACTCGACCCGGCCCAGAACCCGCAGGCGGTTCATGCCGATGCCCTGAGCGGCGTTGGTGACCGCCGGGTCCACGTTGTCCAACCCGACAATCGTGTTACGCACGATCGGCAACAACGCATAGAGCACCAGCGCGGTGACCGTCGGCTTGACGCCAAGACCCAGCAGCGGTATAAGCAGCCCGATCAACGCGAACGAAGGGATGGTGAGGATGGCGCTCGTCAGCGCGGTCGCCACCGCGGCGCCGATCGGGCTGCGGTACACCGCGATCCCGACCAGAACGCCGATGATCGTAGCAAGGATCATGGACTGCACCACCACGCTGACGTGCTGATACGCATCGAAGAGCAAGCCTGAAAGATGGTCGTTGATGTACGCCCCGAAACTCACGGTCGATCACCCACTAGGGCGCTGGGCAGTGTCATCGCCGTCATCGCCGTCATCCCGTCATCCGCTCCTCCCGCCTGGTGCTCCACCAGCTTCGGCGGGCACCGCGATCGCCCGCTGCCGCGATCTTGGCCACACCGTTGTCCATTCCGTCCGACTAAGCAACTCCTGAGGTAGCGTACTCAGCTCACGGCAACCGGTCTGAACTGCGAAATCACCGACCGAAACTCGCACGGCGCCGTTACCGGTTTGATACCGTGCCTGCCAACCCGGAGCCAGTCGGGAGCCCGGTGGTTAACTGAGGTTTGGGGGTCTTGAAGACACCCCAACCACCGACTGGGCACGGCGATCGAGTTCCCTGCGGCCGATCCAGCCCTGCCCGTAGTGCCGATAATGCTGGGCGAGCACCACCAGATCGGCCAACCGGTCCGCGGCCCGCAACCGGGACGCCTCGTCAAGGCCGACAAGCAACGGCAACTGCGCGTCGACCAGGTCATCGAGCATGGCAGCAGACTGCCGGGCGCGGGCGGCTCGCCAACCACGCCGATCCCGCCGCAACCACGTACGCAGCCCGATCACCTCGACCGATCACCTTGCCGGGAACACCGCGCCCAACGGCATACTGACGCCGCCGAGCTGCCGGAAACCTCACCTGGCCCGGGTTTCAGGGCGCGACAGTGCGGCAATCAGCCACCGCGGGTGGTCAACGATAACGCGTCCAGCGCGAGCTGGTGTCACCCCGCCGGAGATCGGTCAATCGTCGGTGTAGCTCCACACCCACCGTCGGGTTGCTGCGTACGCTCGGCAACATGCTCGTAGTCAGCTTCAACTCCCGAACCTGCCGCAGTACATCGAAGCCGTCCCACCCAGTCACGTCATAGCCGTATACGCGGCTGAACTGGCGATACTGCCGCTCGGGCAGGCCGAAACGCAGCGCACCGACCGGCAGCGGCATCAGGTCAGCCTCCGGTGGGCCCAGGCAGCTGGAGTCGAAATCACAGAGCACGGGACCCTGCTCACCAACGATCACATTGCCAAGATGCGCGTCGCCGTGCACCAACCGTTCGCCGTGGCGGAACCGCAGTTCGTCGAGGCCGCGCTGGAGCTCAGCACAGCGCTGTTCCAGGAATTCACGGTCTGCTCGGGTCAATTCCTCGGCATCGTCGAGTCGACACCGCACGTCGTCAAGCGGCGCCCACCTCGGTATCTCGAACGGGGGCGAGGGCAACTCGTGCAAGCGCCGCAGCAGCAGCGCCAGGTCCTTCGGCGATGCGCCGCGGCGCACTTCAGGAACCCGTCGCCACACCGTGACGACGTCCTCCCCTACCCGTACCGGTTGCTCAAGACCCGGCCACAACCGAACCGCCGGAACCTGCTGCTCGGCAAGCCAGCGCGCAATCGTGACGACCTTCGTCACCCGGTGCCGCAGCGTGCGGGAGGCGACGATGCGCACGACCACGGGCGCACTGGCGAGTCCGAAGACCGCGTTATTGGTGAACCGGATCAACTCGGCGCGGCGATCGTCCAGCCCTGCGCGCGCACAAACCTCGGCGAGAACCGTGGCAAGCCGCTCCCGACCGAACCGCCCGCCTGGAGGAGTCGCCATCGGCTCATGCTGCGAAGAACTTGGCGATCTGCTCGGAAAGCTCACGCGCGTCGCTGATGTTGCGGCGCTTGTCAGCCTCGATCTTCAACGGCTTCATTCGATCCTTCACCCGGCCGGACTTGATCCCCTCCGCCAGCCCGAGCGCGGTACGACCGACCTTGGCGCCGTGGTCGATGTCCCCCTCGAGCAGGTGGTTGGTGGCCAGAGCCGACAGGCTGAACGCCTTGCTGCGGGCCATGCCGTCGCCAAAGGCATCGGTTGCCCTGATCAGCGCCGGTATCGCGTACTGGGTGTGCTTGGGATTGACTTCCTGCGCCAACACGGTGTGCACCGTGCCGATCATCGAGTACATATCGGTCTCGTCGAAGAACTTCACCCACGACTCAGCATTCACCAGATCCGCGCGTGCGAACTCGTCTTTCGTGCGGCCGATCAGACGTTGCGCCTGGTCGGCTCTGCCCATCATGGCGTAGGCCCACGCCTCGTTCGCGCACAGCACCGCCACCGCGAGTTCGGAACCCGACTCCTGCGCCGCGATCTGGCCGAGCTGGAAGAGCTTGAGCGCGTCATTGGCCGCCTCTTGATGCAGGTAAACCCGCCCCATGCGGTAAAGGATGTTGGCAACCAGCGGCTCGTTCCTGCCCTCCCTGGCAAGCCCGAGCGCCTCCCCGAAGTGTGTGCGGGCAGAATCCATCATTCCAGTGTCGAACGAGGTCCAGCCCGCGAGATTGTGCAGGTCAGCCAGCGCGACGAAGAGCCTGCGCTTGACCTGCTCCGCGCCGCTCGCTTCCAGCATCTGCTGTCCCCAGGAAAGCTGCGCGACCACCGCATCCCGGCAGAAGCCCCCGCCGTACTGGTAATCCAGCGCGCGCAGTGCCCTCGTCGCGGCCTCGACCTGCCGCACGTCAGTCATGCCGATGCGATTCGGCGCGGGCGTGCGGACGGCGAGGGCTGCCGTTGACAGCCCAGCACCGGAGCCCGCGCCTGCCACCGCGGCACCCATGGTGACGGCCGCGGCCTGCGCGAGGAACCGCCGTCGTTTCACCGACTCGTCCTCCTCAGCCTGTGGGTCCTCTTTCGACGACGCGACCTCGATCTCGGTCGAAGCGTCGTACGCGAGGCCCATATATCCTCTGGGGACGCCCAGGCCGTCAGCGATCCTCGCAAGCACGTCGTAGGCCATGACCTGTCGACCTTTGAGGATCTCCGAGACCTCGGACTGCGACTGACCGGTGAGGGCAGCGACCTGGCGTTGCGAGATGCCGATGCGGCGCACCAGTCGGTACACCAAGCTGATGTCCCGAGCCGCGAGCGCGTTGCGCATCTCCCCTCCCTCCCATACCTCGGAAGCGATGGGTGAGTCGTGCGCATCCCTCGTGTTCATTCGCGCCCCCTGCAGGCAGTCCGTTTGGGCGTCAACCGCAGAGTAATTGCACTTCCGCAGGCACAGAAGGGCGAATCGGTGAGGCTGATCGGCCCGGCTGAACTCGGCTGACCGCTCACCGTGGGACTCACACCGACTGGCGCTATAACGTCCCACTCCGCTGTCTCAGGTCGCAGTCTAGTTTCCGTAAGCAACCGAGCACAGGGGGAAGCATTCCGGTGAACGAGGTGGCAGATCTGATGGAGACGGCGATACCGGTCACTCGGCACACCGACTCGATACGTCAGGAGTGGCGGATCCACTGTCACGACATGCTGGAACGTGACCGATCGCTGACTGTGCTCGTAGACTCTCATCGGGTGGTGCTGGTAGGGCCGCCCGGTGAAACCGCTGTCCTGTCGGCGCGGCAGCTCTCCGAACTGCGCGTCGCACTGGGCGAAGCCGCCGCACAGGCGGAAAGGTGACGGTGAGAAACCGGTGGACGAGATTCTCGGCCAAGTACTGCGCAACGCGGTCTGGGAGCGGCTGGATATGCTCTCCGAACTCGCTCACCGTGCTGATACCCCGTCACTGCTCTCCGTCGCGCGCTCGGAGCTGCCGAAGCTGACAGAGGGCTGGCGCTCCCTGCTCGCGTCCCACGAGCCCGATGCGCGCGGTAACTGCCCGGAGTGTTCCTCGCGCTGGCGCCAGCAGAAGTCACCGTGCCCGGTATGGCGTGCGGCCTACGAACACCTGATCGGCGGCGGCTTGGCGCCGCGTCCCGCACGTTACGGACGTGCCGGGCGTCCCGCTCACGCCCGCGAAGCGGTCGTCCCGGCGCACTAAGTTCGGCTCAGCGTTTGCGCCTTCATACTCCGCGGGTCGGTGCTGATGCATCCCCTCCCCCGACCAGCATCGGCCCGCGGACCCCAACCGCCGTCATCGCACGCTTCGGATGCGGGTGACGGTCACGCCACCAATCGCGGTCGCGAGCGCCGAGAGCCCGAATAGCGTGGGGTAGCCGCCGAAGAGTGCCAGCACAGGACCCGCGATCGCCGGGCCCAACACCAGCGGCAGCGAGTTCGCGATGTTGACCACTCCGAGGTCCTTGGCCCGGTCGCTGGCGGCGGGGAGCACCTGCGTGAGTATCGCAAGCGCTACTGCCCAGTAGGTACCGAAGCCCACGCCGAGCAACGGTGCCGCGATCAGCGCCGCGGTCCAGGTCGGCGAGACCACCAGCAGCAGGGCCGCGACCGCCATCAGCACCGCGGATGCCATCACGTATGGCTTGCGCCTGCCAGAGCGGTCAGAGGTGATGCCGCAGACCACCGCGCCGATCACCAGCGCCACCCCATAGCACGCCATCAATATCAACAAGCCGGTCTGCGGGTCCCGGTAGTGCACGGCATCACCGAGGAAGTAGAGCAGGTACAACGTGCCGAGCGCGTTGCCCAGGTTGATCAGGAAGTGGGTGAGCCAGCCCCAGCCGAAATCAGGGTGTGCCCTCGGAG
Organism: Sciscionella sp.; assembly: GCA_050700995.1. Classification (GTDB taxonomy): domain Bacteria; phylum Actinomycetota; class Actinomycetes; order Mycobacteriales; family Pseudonocardiaceae; genus JBOHEL01. The sequence goes on from JBOHEL010000127.1 coordinate 6,243, forward strand.
AGATCCACAACCGGCGGAGCCCGAGGAGAACTCCGTGCGCGGGTCGGAATGCCACCGGCAACCGCTCGTCCTGCGTGAACAGCACGAAAGCCAGCGCGCCGAGCACCACCAACACTGCGCACGCCACATACCCACCCGCCAGGTCCGTCACCAGCACGGTGACCAGCAGTGCACCGAGCACCGTGCCGAGCATCTGCGAGATCCCGACGATGCCGCCGACCTCGGCGCGCTGATCGACCCGCACGCGGTCCGGCAGCGCCGACATCAGCGCGGCGAGCATGCCGTTCAGGCCAACCTGCGCGACACACCAGCCCAGCGTCATCACCGCCACATTCGGCGCGAAGGCCAGCACCAGGAGCCCCACGGCCCCGATGACGGCACCGGTAATCGTCCACGGGTGCCTGCGCCCCCGCCGCGAGCAGGTGCGATCCGACAGCATCCCGATGACGGGGTTGGCGATCAGGGCCGCCAGCGCGCCGACTGCCATGACCGCACTGAGCACCGCGGTCTTGTCCGCCCGGTCAAGCAGCTCTGCCTGTTCCGGCAACAGCACCTGGATCGGCGCGTAGATTCCAAGCCAGAGCCCCAAGTTCGCCAGGAACAGCAGCGTCGTCCATCCCACGCGTACCCGAGTCTGCGGCTCGGCGAGGGCCGCTGGGGGTGGCGACTGCCGCTCGCCTGCGGCTGTCACTGGCTGCCGCCGATCAGGTCGCGATACCACTTGAAGGAGTCCTTCGGGGTGCGCCGCTGCGTGTGGAAGTCAACATGCACCAGCCCGAATCGTGGTTGGTAGCCCTTGGACCATTCGAAGTTGTCCAGCAGCGACCATGCGAAGTAGCCGCGCACATCCACACCAGCAGCCATCGCAGCCCGCAGTGCCTCAAGGTGGCCCCGCATGAACTCGATTCGCTCCGGATCGGCGACGCCGTCGTACGCACAGCCGTTCTCGGTGATGTAGATCGGCGGCAGCGAGGGCCCGTAGCGCTTGTGGAAGGAGACCAGTAGGTCGGTCAGCCCAGCGGGCACTACCGGCGAGCCGTTGGTGGTCACCGGGTAGCCCCGCAGCGGCCGCATCTCGAATGGCATGACATTGTCTCCGGTCGGGACGGACACCCCCTGCGGTTCGTAGTAGTTCACACCGTAGAAATCCAACGGCTGCGCGATCGTGGGTAGATCGTCGGCGTAGTCCCTCGGCAGGTATCCCAGCATCTGCTCGGGATAGCTGCCCAGCAGCATAGGATCCGCGAACAGCCCGTTGAGCAGTGCGTCCAGCGCGGCGGCCGAGGCATTGTCGGCCGCAGTGTCCTCGGCGGGCCAGATCGGCGAATGGTTGTTGGCGGTGCCGCACGCCTTCGCTCCTGCCGCACGCAGCGCCGACACCGCCAGCCCGTGCGCCAGGTTCTGGTGGTGCGCGGCAGGGATCGCGTCGAACATCAGCGTTCTGCCGGGCGCGTACTCGCCGATCGCGTACCCGTAGAGCGTGGTGACCACCGGCTCGTTGACCGGTATCCACATGGCCACCCTGTCGGCGAATTGCTCGCCGACGATCGCCGCGTAGTCGGCGAACCGGCTGGCGGTGTCGCGGTTCAACCAGCCGCCGGTGTCCTCAAGCGGTTGCGGAGTGTCCCAGTGATACAGAGTGGCAACCGGCGCGATGCCCTCGGCGCAAAGTGCGTCGATCAGCCGGTCGTAGAAGTCCAGCCCGGCTGGGTTCGCCGCGCCCGTCCCGGTCGGCTGGATCCGCGGCCACGCCAGCGAGAAGCGATAGGCACCGGCACCGAGTTCGGTCAGCAGCCGAATGTCCTCTGGGTAGCGGTGGTAGTGATCGCAGGCGATCTCCGCGTTGTCTCCGTTCGCCACCTTGCCCGCGGTGGCGCAGAAGGTATCCCAGACGCTCACACCGCGGCCGCCTTCGCGCACCGCGCCCTCGATCTGGAAGGCCGCGGTGGCGACGCCCCAGAGAAAGTCACCAGGAAAGTCCATCGATCATCCGCTCGATAGCTGGCTAAACATGAAGGTGATTCGCATAATAGGTCTAGCGGTGCGGTTGCGGAAGCCCGTAACGAACTACCAGGCAGAATGAACGCGCAACCGTCAGTAAGGAGGCACCAGTGGCCAACCCTGCCACCCCTCTCCGGCGTAGGCCGATGCAACAACGCAGCGTCGAGCGTCTGGAGCGGATGCTCGACGCCTGCGCCCGCCTGATTGACGAGATCGGTTACGACGGGGTGACCACCACGCTCATCGCGGAACGGGCGGGGGTGGCCGTCGGATCGCTGTACCAGTTCTTCCCCGACAAGCGTGCGGTGGTGCAGGCCCTGACCCAGCGAAACCTGCGGCACTTCATCGATGCCGTCAGCGAGCGCCTGAGCACTGTCGACCCGCAGAACTGGTGGGACGCGGTTGACACGGTGTTCGACATCTACCTGCGGATGCACCGCGAACTGCCCGGCTTCCGGCAGGTCCACTTCGGCGATGTGGTGGACCCACTGTTGATGGACGGCGCCAAGGAGAACGACACGGTCATCGCCGAGTCACTCGCCACGGCGCTGCGCGAGCGTTTCGGCATGCCGAGCGAGCAGATCGACCTGCCGATCGCGGTCGCGGTGCGCGCGGGCGACGCGGTGCTCCGGCTGGCCTTCCGCACCGAACTGAACGGCGACCCGACACTCGTCGCCGAAGCGAAGGAACTCGTACGCGGCTACCTGGTCAGCCGACTTGGCCCGATCTGACAACTACGCCCGATCTGACAACTACATTGTCAGCCGAAGCACTGGTTTTCACCGCGGTAGGTTGGCACCGTCACCAGCAGCTCGGCGCCGGTGACCACGTGATATTCGTCGAAGCGTTCCGCCAGCTCACCCGCCTTGGCGTGGCGCATCCACACCCTGTCACCGAGGCGCAGTTCGCGCACCGGCCTGCCCTGTATCGGCGTCTGCACCTCGCCTGCGCCTTCCGAGGCGAGCAGTGACAGCCCCTGCGGCAGGTACGGCGAGGGTAAGCGGCTCGGCACGGCGGGGCCGGACGCCACATAGCCCCCGGAGTACAGCGTCGCGATCCGCCTGGCGGGCCTGCGCACTACCGGCAGCGCGTACAGCGCGGCGGGTCGCGGCCGGAACCTGGAGTACGCGTCGAACAGCGTAGGGCCGATCAGCCCCGAGCCTGCCGCGATCTCGGTGACCGACCCGTCCGTCGTGGTGCTCTCGATACTTCCTGTGCCGCCGCCGTTGACGAACTCCAGATCGGTCAGCGAGCGAATGGCATCGACCGCGGCGCCCCGCCGCTGCGCGAGCTCGGCTGCGGAGTTGCGCTGCATCCAGCGCAACACCTTGCCTCGCAAGGGTTTCCCTGCGGGAGCATCGCCGAGGCCAGCGATCTGCCCCTCGTAGGCCATCAAGCCGACGAGCTGAAATCCTTTGCGTGCCAGCACTTTCTTCGCCATGTCTGCGGTATCACCTGGTGTGAACAGCGGCGAGCGGCGGGTGCCGACGTGCACAGCCTGGGTGCGCAGCGGGCGCCAGGCGACATCCAGTTCCAGGCACACCCGGATGGTCGCGTGATCGCTGCCGAGCACGGCATCCACGAGGTCCAGATGCTCCGCGGAATCGACCATGATCGTGACAGCTCGGCGGGCGACATCGTCGGCTGCCAGCGCCACCAGCGCCACATGATCGACGGTGGGGTACGCGACGAGCAGGTCGTCGCATGTTCCGTTGGCACACAACCACAGGGCTTCCGACAACGAGTAGCACATCAGTCCTGAGAACCCCGGTTTGCGCAGCACCCGGTCGAGCAGGTACCGCACACGCACCGACTTGCTGGCGACCCGCAGTTGCCGACCGGCGGCACGACCGGCCAAGGCGTCGGCATTAGCGTCGAACGCGTCGAGGTCGATGATGGCCAGCGGTGCGTCGAGACCACTGGTTGCCTTGTCGTAGCTCGCGCGCAACCGTGCTGAATCCACAACAGCACCGTATGCGCACCGCACTGGAAACGCGAATAGTCTTCACATACTGTTGAGTCGTCAACCGACCGGAAGGAGCCGCCGTGCCCCAGCAGCCCTCGCCTGCTCGCTGGCGAAACTGGGCAGGCACAGTGGCCGCCGCGCACGCGAGGCTGGCGTGCCCCCGCGACACCGACGAGATCGCCGCCACCGTTGAGCGTGCCGCCCGGGAGGGTCTCACCGTGAAGCCGCTCGGCAGCGGGCACTCCTTCACTTCGATCGGCGCCACCACCGGGGTGGCCATCGACCTGTCGGCCTGGCGCGGGGTAACCGAGGCTGAGTCAGTGACCGGCCTCGTGACGGTGCGGTCGGGCACGCGGCTTCGTGAGCTGAACACGGTGCTCGACGCGATGGGGCTGGCGATGACCAACCTCGGCGATATCGACGCGCAGACCATCGCCGGCGCGGTGTCCACCGGTACGCACGGCACTGGCGCGAAGCTCGGCGGCATCGCCACCCAGATCGTGGCGCTGGAACTGGTACTTGCCGATGGCTCCGTGGTGAGTTGCTCGGCGAGTGAGCGACCGGACCTCTTC
>JBOHEL010000128.1:0-10768 GCA_050700995.1 Sciscionella sp.
TGCCGGTCGGCACCGCGCTCACCGTTCCCTAGTCCACTATCGGTTCTCTCGTGCCGCGAACCACCTTCGCCAGCACGTCGAACGCGCCCCGGGGCGTACCCAGGACGCGCATCGACCAAGGGTAGCCCAGGCAAGGCAGGCGGCACCACGCGTTAGGGTTTGGCTATGGCCCCACGTTCCCTGCGACCTCCGCTGATCGGGGTGGCGGTCGCACTGTTCGCGGCAGGCGTACTCGCCATCGTGGTGGTGTTCGGGATCGCGCTCTCCGGTGCTGCTGGGTTGCCAGTATGGCTGCCGAGCGCGGCAGGCGGTGTCACGGCGGCCGGTCTCGCACTCGGGCTTATCGCGCTGCTGCGGGAGGCCCGCGGAAGCCGCGGGGCGGCCGATTCCTGACGGGCAGCGGGCAGGCCCCCGAACCGTCCCTTGACATATCAGCCAGCTGTGTAAAGCTGGGGTTGTGCCTCAGAACACATCGACCTCGGTCCGCGGCAAGCGGTCGTTGCGCGAGGAACTGCTCGACGCCGCCGCCGAGTTGCTCTCCGGCCATGGCTTCCACGGCTTGCGGATGGCGGATGTCGCGATGGCAGCGCAAGTGAGCAGGCAAACTGTCTACAACGAGTTCGGCAACAAGGAAGCGCTGGTCGAAGCGGTCGCCATCCGAACGACCGCGGAGTTCCTCGACGGCATCGACGAGCGGATGCGCGCCTCGCAGAACTTTCTCGACGGCTTCCGCAGCACCGTCGTCTTCACGCTGGAGCACGCCGGCCACAACCGCCTCGTCGCTTCCGTACTCGGTACCAGCGAGGCGGAAGACCTGCTGCCCCTGCTGACCACCAGAGGTGCGCCAGTGCTGCACCCGAGCATCGAGTTGTTCACCACCCATCTGCACGAAAGATTTCCCGGCATGCCCGAATACCGGGTATCCCTGATCGCCGAAAGCGCCGTCCGGCTGGTGCTGAGCCATCTGGTGCTGCCGACAGCATGCATCGACGACACCGCGAAAACGCTCGGCGACCTGATCGCGCCACTACTCGATCCCTATCAGGAGGCCCAGCCATGACCACGATTACCCCCCACCGTCAAGGTTTCCAGTCGCTGCGCGCGGGCGGGTTGAACTGGGACGCCTTCCCGTTGCGCCTGTTCAACAAGGGCAACGGGAAATTCTGGAACCCCGCCGACATCGACTTCAGCCGCGATGCCTCGGACTGGCAATCGCTGACCAGCGAGCAACGCCGCAGCACCACCTACTTGTGCGCGCAGTTCATCGCCGGCGAGGAGGCGGTCACCGAGGACATCCAGCCGTTCATGAAGGCCATGTCCGCCGAGGGCAGGCTCGGTGACGAGATGTATCTCACACAGTTCTGCTTCGAGGAAGCCAAGCACACGCAGGTTTTCCGGCTGTGGATGGACGCCGTCGGGCTGACCGACAACCTGGAGTCCTACGTCTCGGAGAACCCCGGCTACCGCACGCTGTTCTATGAGGAGCTGCCGAGTTCGCTTCGGTTGCTGGAAACCGATCCGAGCCCCGCCAACCAGATTCGCGCCAGCGTGACCTACAACCACGTGATCGAGGGCAGCCTCGCGCTCACCGGGTACTACGCATGGCAGAAGATCTGCACCGAGTGGCACATCCTGCCTGGGATGCAGGAACTGGTGCGGCGGATCGGCGACGACGAGCGACGCCATATGGCCTGGGGGACGTTCACCTGCCGTCGTCACGTTGCCGCGGACGACGGCCTGTGGGAGGTCGTGCAGCAACGGATGGCTGAGTTGATGCCACACGCCATGACCATGATCCAGTGGGTTAACGACCAGTTCGAGGAGCATCCGTTCGGCATCGACGAGCAAGAGTTCCTGCAGTACGCGGCGGACCGAGCGCAACGCAGGCTCGGCGCTATCGAATCGGCGCGTGGTAGGCCCGTCGAGGAGATCGACCTGGACTACTCGCCGGAGGTGCTCGAGGACCGCTTCGGTGAGGAAGATGCCGCGGAGTTCGCGCGTGCGGCAGGCTGAGCCGCGACTCACCCTCCGCCATTTGCGATGATGTCGGCACCGGAACCGGTGATGATGTCCGCCGACGGCAGCGGCCGTGGAACGAACGGGGGTGCGCATGGTCCCCCTCGCCGCGGCCCTGCGCCCCAGGCTGGCGCGGTTGCGCACCAGCACGGGCCTGCTCGGCCCCGCCTTCATCGCCGCCATCGCCTATGTCGATCCTGGCAACGTCGCCAGCAATAGTGCGGCCGGCGCGCGGTACGGCTACCTGCTGGTATGGGTTGTCGTTGCGGCGACCGCCATGGCGGGCCTTGTGCAGTACCTCTCGGCAAAGCTCGGCCTTGTCACAGGTAGCTCACTGCCCGAACTGATGCGTGAGCGACTCTCGACGCCTTGGCGCCTCGGCTACTGGGCACAGGCGGAACTGGTGTCGATGGCGACCGACCTCGCCGAGGTGCTCGGCGGAGCTATCGGGCTGAACCTGCTGTTCGGGGTGCCACTGCCGGTCGGAGGAGTGATCACCGGCGCGGTGTCGACGGTGGTGCTCGTGGTGCGAGACCGCGCCGGGCAGCGCTCGTTCGAACGGGTGATCATCACCATGCTGCTGATCATCGCGATCGGGTTCGTCGCAGGGCTGTTCTTCGCACCGCCGTCGGGATCGCAGACGCTCGCTGGGCTGCTACCGCGATTCGCAGGCACCGGCAGCGTGCTGATCGCGACCAGCATGCTCGGCGCCACCGTGATGCCCCACGCGATCTACCTGCACTCGGCGCTGGCGAGGGACCGGCACGGCAAGCGGACCGGACCGGAGCTGACACGGTTGCTCAGCAGTACCCGTTACGACGTGGGTACCGCGATGGTGCTGGCAGGCGGGGTCAACCTGGCGATGGTGCTGGTGGCGGCGAGCGCACTGCACGGCGAGCCTGGTGCCGACTCGATCGCCGGGGTGCACCATGCGATCACGCTCGCACTCGGCACCGGGATCGGCGTGCTGTTCGCCGTCGGGCTGCTGGTATCGGGGTTGGCCTCGACATCGGTGGGCTGCTACGCGGGCTCGGTGGTGATGGGCGGGTTGCTGCGATGGCGGATACCCGCGCTGGTCAGGAGGGTAATCACGCTGGTGCCTGCGATAGCACTGCTCGCCGGTGGCGTGAACCCGACCGGTGCACTGATCTTTTCCCAGGTCGTGTTGTCGTTCGGTATCCCGTTCGCGGTAATCCCACTGGTGCGGCTGACCAAGTCGCGCGAGGTGATGGGTGTCAGGGTCAATCACCCGGTGACTACCGCGGTGGCCTCGGTGGTCACCGCGGGAATGGTCACGCTCAACGCCGCGTTGATCTTGCTCATCATCACCTGATGACCGCAGGCCGAAACGCTACTACTGATGGTGACGATGGTTACGGACCGTGGGACGTTAGTGGGAGGTGGGGTTGTGCGGTTCGAGGAGCCGCGTTGACTGCTGGCGCATCTCGACCTTGCGGACCTTCCCTGTCACCGTCATCGGAAACTCCTCGACGACGTGCACGTAGCGCGGGATCTTGTAATGGGCCAGCTTGCCGGTGCAGAACTCGCGAAGGGTCGCCGCGGTCAGCGCCTCGGCACCTTCGCGCATTCGCAGCCAGGCCATCAGCTCCTCGCCGTACTTGGTATCCGGGACGCCGATGACCTGGGCGTCCAGGATATCCGGGTGGGTGTAGAGGAACTCCTCTATCTCGCGAGGGTATATGTTCTCGCCGCCACGGATCACCATGTCCTTGATACGGCCCGTGATGCTCGCATAACCGTCGGCGTCCATCACGGCTAGATCACCGGTATGCATCCACCTCGCCGCGTCGACGGCTTCCGCCGTCTTGTCCGGCTGCTCCCAGTACCCGAGCATCACCGAGTACCCGCGGGTGCAGAACTCGCCAGGCTCGCCGCGCGGCACGGCCAGCCCGGTCTCAGGGTCGACGATCTTGACCTCCAGGTGCGGCCCCACCCTGCCCACCGTCGAGACCCTGCGTTCCAGCGAATCGTCGGCACGGGTCTGGGTGGACACGGGCGAGGTCTCCGTCATCCCGTAGCAGATACCGACCTCCGACATGTGCATCCGGTCGATCACCTGTTTCATCACCTCGGCGGGGCAGGGCGAGCCCGCCATGATGCCGGTGCGCAAGCTGTCAAGCCGGTAGTTCGCGAAATCCGCGAGTGCCAGTTCCGCGATGAACATTGTCGGAACCCCGTACAGCGAGGTGCATCGCTGCTCCTGCACCGCGAGCAGTGTCGCCTCCGGATCGAATCCCGGCGCCGGGATCACCATCGCCGACCCGTGGCTGGTCGCCGCGAGGTTACCCATCACCATGCCGAAGCAGTGGTAGAAGGGCACCGGGATGCAAACCCGGTCGGCCTCGGTGTAACCGCACAGCTCCCCGACGAAGTAGCCGTTGTTGAGGATGTTGTGGTGCGAGAGCGTGGCACCCTTGGGGAATCCGGTGGTGCCCGAGGTGTACTGGATGTTGATCGGGTCATCCGCCGAGAGCGTCGAGCCGATCTCGGCCAGCAGCGCGCCATCGCCCGCGCGGCCGGTCTCCAGCAACCGCAGCCATTCCGGCTCCCCGATCAGCAGCACGTCCGTCAGCGCCGCACACTTCGGCCGCACTTCCTCGATCATCGCCGCGTAGTCCGAGGTCTTGAAGCTGCGCGCCGCGACGATAGTGCGGATGCCCGCCTGCTTCAGCACGAACTCCAGCTCATGCACCCGGTAGGCGGGGTTGATGTTGACCAGGATGGCACCGAGCTTCGCGGTCGCATACTGTACGATCGTCCACTCGGGACAGTTTGGTGCCCAGATGCCCACCCGGTCGCCCTTGCCGACGCCGAGTTCGAGCAGGCCGAGCGCGGCGGCATTCACCTCGGCGACGAACTCCAGGTAACTCCAGCTGCGCCTACTCGGCATATCGATCAGCGCGTCGCGGTCACCGAACGCCGCAACAGTGCGGTCCAGGTTGTCACCGATCGTGTCCCCGAGTAGCGGCACTGCGGAGGTCCCTGAGGAGTAGCTCGGTTCTGCGGCAATGGGCACGGCGACCTCCACGAGGTTAACGGCTACTAACTTGTGTGCCGGATCATAGTGGTGGCTCATAGGGTAGTTCCACCACAAGGCAGGGGCCACCGACGAACACCCCACCGTCGACGCCAAGCACCTTGCCGTGCGCGTACAGGTATGGCGCCTCGACCTCCTCAGGTGTGACCCCGAGCTGGTCTGCGATCACGCTGTGACCGTGCACGATCCGCTCGCCGCCGAGGATCTTGAGCACCTCGGTCGCGACCTCCTCGCCGTGCGGGCCCCGGAACGCGTAGCGCGTGGTCATCCGCCGCCAGCACTCCCACCACGCCTCGATGTCATCGCCTGCCAGCACCTCGGCGATGCCCTCGTTGATGGCATCGACGGTCATGCCCCACCCGAGGTACTCGATGGTGTCGGAATGCACCAGCAGGTGCTGCCCGCTACGTGCCAGCGCGGGCAGCGCCGCCAGCCATGTCGCGAGCTCGCCGCTCATCCGTTCCTGGTCGGTGTCCAGCCCTCCGTTGAGCCGCCAGCTGCGTGCGAAGGAGCGCGCCCCGAAGTCCGATGGCACCTGCGTCTCCCCGAAGCGGTGCATACCGAGGGCGAGGATCTCGTGGTTACCCAACAGCGCGTTGACCTGGCCTCCGTGGTGGGAAGCCTGCTGCTGCAGTCGCATCACCAACTCGGCGACACCAGTGCCGTCGGGGCCCCTGTCGAAGAAATCGCCGAGGAACCACAGCGTGCTGGTTCCGCCCGACCAGGAGCGATCCGCGTCGATGAGCCCCGAGGCACCCAGGGCGCCGACAAGCTCCTCGCGGTGGCCGTGCACGTCTCCGACCACGAATGTCCGCTGCTGCACCCCCACTACCCTAAGCGTTCACCATTACCGCTCGCCGCCTCAGGTACCGAACGGGTCCCCGGTGCGGCCGATGAGATCCGCCACCGAACCGATGACCGTCGTCGGCCGGTACGGCAGCCGCTCCGCGGTTTCCTTGACCGAAATCCCGGACAACACCAGGATCGTGCTCATCCCCGCCTCCAGCCCTGACCGCACGTCGGTATCCATTCGATCCCCTATCATCAGGGTGTTCTCCGAATGAGTGCCCATCGCCCGCAGCGCGGAGCGCATCATCAGCGGGTTCGGCTTGCCGACGAAATAGGGCGAGTGGCCGGTCGCGCGCTCGATGAGGGCGGCAACCGCTCCCGTCGCGGGTAAGGCGCCCTCCCGGCTGGGGCCGGTTTCGTCCGGGTTCGTCGCTATGAAGCGAGCGCCCGCGTTGACCAGCCGGATCGCCTTCGTGATCGCCTCGAAGCTGTACGTTCTGGTCTCGCCTAGCACGACGTAGTCCGGCTCGACCTCGGTGAGCACGTACCCGATCTCGTGCAGTGCGGTGGTCAGGCCGGCCTCCCCGATCACGTGCGCGCTGCCGCACGGCCGTTGCCGGTGCAGGAACTGAGCGGTCGCGAGCGCGGAGGTCCATATCGCCTTCTCGGGCACCTCCAGGCCGCTGCGAAGTAGCCGTACCCGCAGGTCACGTGGGGTGTACATGGAGTTGTTGGTGAGCACCATGAACCGGGTTCCGCGCTCGATCAGCTCGCCGAGGAACTCGTGCGCGCCCGCGATGGGATGGTCTTCGTGCACCAGCACCCCATCCATGTCCATGAGGTAGTTCCAGCCTGCGTCCGGCACCCTGGTCATGCCCACATCATGTCGCAGCCCCTCGCGGCACGCCCGGCACGTCGAGTTCGGCGGCGATCGCGCGAGTACTCACGGGAGTCCAGCGACGGACTCCCCTGCCTCGGTCGCGCGCATCGGGGCCGGTGCGGGCCAGACGGTGATCGCCTCCGGCGGCAACTCCAGCTGGACCCGTGCCCCCACAGCGGGCGCCTCCGCCGAGGGCAGCACCACGGCCAGCTCCGCACCACCCGCATCCACAAGCAGTTCCGCCAGGGCACCGAGGTGCATCACGTCCACCACCGAGGCGAGCTGGCCGTCCGGCACCAACCGTACGTCCTCGGGGCGGATACACCAGGACACCTGCCCTACCGCGGGTTGCCCGATCGCCACCCGCAGCCCGCCGTCGGCCAGTTCCGCACCACGCACCGCCCCGGTACGAAGATTGCGCACGCCGAGCAGCCGTGCCACCGCGGGGTCAACCGGGTGCGCGAACACCTGCCGCTGCGGTCCAGCCTGCGCTACCCTGCCGGATTCCAGCACCAGCACCTCTTCCGCCAGCATCGCAGCCTCTTCCGGATCATGCGTCACCAGCACGGTCGTCAAGCCGGTCTCCCGCTGCAGGGTCCGCAACATGCGGCGCAACTCGTCGCGCACCGGGGCGTCAAGGCCGGTGAACGGCTCGTCGAGCAGCAGGATCCTCGGCCCGCGGGCCAGCGCCCGTACCAGCGCTACCCTTCGCTGCTGACCGCCGGAGAGCTGGGTGGGGTATCGATCGGCAAGCTCGTCGACGTAGAGCCTGCGCGCCCAGTAGGAGGCGACCCCGGCGTCGGAGCCGACCCCGAACGTGATTTGCTCGGCCATCCGCAGATGCGGCAGCAGCGTGGACTCCTGCGGCAGGTAGCCGACCCCCCGATCCTCCGGCGGGACCACGAGCATGTCGGCACCGCCCGCGTTGAGGTGGCCGGACTGCGGAGCGAGCAGGCCTGCCAGCACGCGCAGGGTCGCGGACTTGCCCGCTCCGGAAGCCCCCAGCAATGCCAGGTGCGGGCTGTGTGCGGTATGCCCGACCTCCAGCCGGAACCCGCCGACCCTTGCCGCGACGGCGAAGTCCAGCAGCGGGCCCGCGACCGCGGCCGGGGTGCGCGGCTCCGGCAACTGCCGGTGCCCGCGGGAGTTGCGGCGCGGGCGGCGCTCGGCAAGTAGCAGCACCACCGCGGCGGTCGCGAGCACGGCAAGCACCGGGAGGGTCGTACCGACCACGCCGCTCTCGCTGTAGCTCACGAAGATGTCCACCGGCAGCGAGTGCGGGTTGTATGCCAGCACGACCGTCGCCCCGAACTCACCGAACGCCCGCAGCCAGCTCAGCATCAGTCCGGAGCGGATGCCCTGGGCAGCCCCTGGCATCGCCACCCGCAGCAGCCGCGACCACTTGCCGTGCCCCAGCGTGGCCGCCACATCCTCGGTGGCCGGGTCGACGGCGTGGAACGCCGATCGCGCTGAGATGATCAGGAAGGGCGCCGCCACGAAGATCTGCGCAAGCACGATGCCCGCGACGCTGTCGGTGAGCCTGCCGCCTGCCAGCTCCCCCACCGGGGAGTAGGGCCCTACCAGGTACACCAGCAGGATCCCTGAGATCAGCGGTGGCAGTGCGAGCGGCAGCTGCACCAGCATCCCGAGCACGCGCGTGACCCGGCCGGTGGAACGCGCCAGCAGGTACCCGAGCGGCACGCCAAGCACACCGATGATCGCGGTGCTCACCGACGCCGTCGCTATCGAGAGCCACAGCGCCGAGGACACGCCAGGCAGGTCGGTTTCCGACCAGTCGGTGCCCGGCAGCCGAACCAGGAAGGCGACCACCGGCACCAGCAGGTAGGCCAGCAGCAATCCGGCCAGCCAGGACAATCGCGGACGCGGCACGGTACTCCTCCTGGCCCGTGAGCACTTTCCGAATGTTGTGGCACCGGAAAGTGCTCACAGATCATTTCTGGCCGAGGGTAGCGCGGATGTCGGCGGGAACGGCCGAGGTGTCGCCGGTGACCTTCACCGGCAGCGACTCCAGCCCGTGCTGGGCCATCAGCTGCTTGCCGTTCTTGCCAAGCAGGTACTTGACGAACGCATCGGCACCCGCCTTGTTCTGCGCCCGGTTCAGTACCGTCACCGTGTACTTCGCGGCCAGCGGCTGCCCAACCGGCACGGTCGGAATCTTCGCCTCAGCCGCCTCGCTGGAATAGAAAAACCCGGCGTCGAGCTGGCCCGACTGCAGCCTGCCGAGCAGGCTCTCCTCGGGGAACACCGCTACCTTGCCGGCGTCGACTCCTGCGGTCTTCATGGCTTTCGCTGCCAACTTGCCCTTGGGATCGAGCTTCGGATCCGTGGTGCCAAGCCGGAAACCGTCCTTGGCAACGACCCGCTGCCACGGCCCCTTCTTCAGCGCGGCAGCGAACGTGCTCTTGGGGTTGTAGCCGATCACCAGCGGCGCGGTGGCGAAGGTGGCATACCACGATTCCCAGTTGCCGTTCGCCTTGCCGCGAAGCCCGTCGTTCGCTCCGGTGCTCGCGCTGATGAATACGTCCGCCCGCTTGACCTTGCCCTTGATGTCGGCGCCCAGCTTGGTCGATCCGCCAGGCTGCCCCTGCGCCGTACCACCAGTGGCTTTGTGGAAGTCCGACAGCACAGCATTGTCCATCAACTTGGTGAGCGACCCGGCGTAGAGCACCTTGACGGTGCCGGGGTCGGAGCTGGAGCCACCAGCTGAACTTGGCCCACTGGTCGATGAGCAGCCTGCGAGCACAGCCGCCGCGAGCACCGCGGGCAGAACCTTCTTCACGAAGTACCTCCTGGGGTTTCCACGATCACGTTGGTCGCCTTGACCACCGCGACTGCCAGCACGCCGGGTTCCAGACCCAGCTCGACCACTGCTTCGGCACTCATCAGCGACACCACGCGGTGCGGACCACACTGCAGTTCCACCTGCGCCATCACGGTGTCGGTTGTGATGGTTGTCACCAAGCCGACGAACCGGTTGCGCGCGGAGCGGCCGACCCCGGAGGGATCGGGCACGCGCGCGTTGTGGACCTGCGCGAACGAGGCCAGCTCGGCACCTTTGATCACCTTGCGGCCCGAATCGTCGGTAGTCGCGTGCAGCTGCCCGCCATCAACCCAGCGACGGACGGTGTCGTCGCTCACACCCAACAACCTGGCTGCTTCCGAAAGTCGATACTGCGGCATAAACACCACATTATCTCCGCGGATGCGGATATGTAATGGGGGCTGCTCCGAATTATCGACTGCGGAGTGCCGCGATCAACTGGCGCTGGTACCGCTCGATGATCCGCAGTTCCTCACCGGTATAGCCGCCGAGCACGTTGCCGAGTACTCCGGAGAGCCCTCCCATGGGCGCCGAGGGCAGCGTCATCTCCCGGCCGGACACCTCAAGCCGCACCTTGCGCCGGTCGTAGGGATCGCGGACCCGCCGCACGAAGCCCGCACGCTCCAGCCGGTCGATCACGCCGGTAACCGCACCGGTAGACAGTCCTGACAGCTCAGCGATCTGGCCCGCGGTGAGCGGGCCGTCGGAGTTGCGTGCCAGCTGAAGGCAGCGATGGTCCGTTGTGGAGAGTCCGACCTGCTCGGCTGCGCGCGCCGCGAATTCGACCGCGGCCGCGGTCAGTTCGCGTGCGAGGGCGGCGAAACGCTCGGCAGCCTCCGGACCACCGGGCAATTCCGCGCCTCGATGACCCGAGCCCGCCGCCGTTTCAGTCACAGACCACTCACTCTACAAATAAGACGCTCAGTGGCTTGCTAACTTCGTATCAAAGACAGCATAGCTCGCAGTACGATAGATCAGATGACAGCGGTAGACCTTGGCCTTCCGAACCTCCCGAGCGCGGCCCCCTCGGAACCCCGGCCCCAGCATGACGGCCTACTGGACCAGTTCGGCAGGGTCGCGACCGACTTGCGGGTGTCGCTCACAGACCACTGCAACCTGCGCTGTACGTACTGCATGCCCGCGGACGGTCTGGACTGGCTGCCCAAGAGCGAGGTGCTGACAG
>JBOHEL010000129.1:0-10716 GCA_050700995.1 Sciscionella sp.
GGTTCGTGCAATGAACCACCGAACACCAGGGCAACCCATGAGATGCAGAGGAGGGCAAACGAGAACGACAAGACGCCAGAGACTGGGATGATCAGTGTTCTCCCGGCCTCCGGAGGCGGGAGCGCAGGTTCGAATCCTGCCGGGGGCACCAAACTGGGCTTATTCGAACTGTGGCCAGGCGGCACTGCTGCCTGGCCACAGGCGTCTGTGGGGCCGGTCGGGTCCTCGTCGGGCCTGTCGGAGGTGACCTCGCCGGGGAGGGTGCCGTACTGGGTGTAGGCGCGTCCGAGGCACCACTGGGGCCGTCCACGGACACGAACCAGGCCGCGGGCGTGATCAGAAAAGGGCCGGAGCGTCATCGTCGCCCCCTTGTGGTCTGTTCCGTAGTTGCTCCAGCGTCAACGGTCCCGCGTCCAGGAGCGTGGCGAGGTGGACGAACAGCCGCGCGGTAACGAGCGCGTCATAGGTGGCGCGGTGCGGTACCAGGCCGGCGGGCAGGTTCTCGGCGAGCGTGAACGCCTCCACCAGCGCGCCGAGTTTGTAGCTGCCCACGCCGGGGAGGAGACGGCGGGCGAGTGTGAGGGTGTCGAAGATTTCCGGGCACTCCCACCCGTCGAGTTTGCGCCGGAGAACGCTCAGGTCCACATGCGCGTTGTGGGCGATGAGCACGTCGGCGGCCAATGCGTCGAGCACGTCAGACTTGATCGCGTCGAACATTGGGGCGTCCGCGACAGCGTCGTTGGTGATGCCGTGAATCCTGCGAGCGAAACCGGTGATGGGCACATCGGGGCGAACGAGCCAGCTCGATGGCTCGCCGACGACACCGCCAACGATCGGTACGGCCGCCAGCTCGACCAGGTCGGGGGGCTGCGCTCCGTTGCCCTCCACGTCCACGACCACGTAGGAAAGGCTGGTCCAGTCCGTCATTTCGCCCCTGCTTCCTGCCACCCGATGTCGGCGCGCCCATGCCGCCGGTCATGGTGCGGGTGCTTGCGGTCGTGGACCTGGAACCCCAGCGCGTGTTGCAGGTAGTAGCGCGGCTGCTCCGTGGCCAGACCAGACACCACCGCGGCCCGCTCTGTGATGTCTTCCACCACCACACCACGCGCCTCCAGCAGCCCAGCGGCAGCCACGCGGAGCCGATCAGGAGACGGCACGCTATGGGCTGCGGCGCACAACTCCAGTTGGCTCAGCGGACAGACGTCGCACAACTCCCGGATGCCGTAATGGCCGTTGTAGTCGGGCAGGCCATGCGCGTAGGACACCGCGCACGACGTCTTACGAAACAGGGGCGTGCTCGCATCGAATGCTGCGAGTACCCGCCGTTCCAGCGTTTCCGGGACGATCTTGCGTCGTGCCGTCTTACCGTACGGTTCGGGCAGGCCGTTAGCCTTGTAGTACTCCGCGATTTGGTCCCGGTAGAACAGGCCGGTAAACACCGTGGCGTCCGCGTGCTGCGCCAGTTCATGGGCCTGCGCGAGGTGCTCGTCGGTGTCGTTGAGCCCGGGAACGAGGGGTCGCCAGTACAAGATCGTTCGATATCTTCGCTTCTCCAGCCGGCTCATCAGCTTCAACGACCCGGCCGCCACATGCGACGGATACGGCTCGATGTCTTTGTTATCGATGCCGGAATAAGTGAATAGCAGCGTGATCTTGATATGTCGGAGCTGGTTAAGTCGCTCGGCATCCTGCGCTTTCATCTGATGCCGAGTGATCACCAGCACATGATTAGTAAAACCACGATCGTCGAGGTCTTCCAACACGGCGAACGTGTGCGGTCGGACCATGGGCAGGAACGGATCGGTAGCCCGGTTGAACACCTGCACCGGCGTCACATGCGCCTGAAAATATCGATGCCCCACCAACTGCTCCACCGCTTCCGCATCCGACATCAACGCCCGCGGCTGCCGCTGATCCCACAACCCATAGGTATGCCGAATGCAGTACGCACAATCGAGCGGGCACCCCTGAATATGGTTCAAACTCAGGCCGCTCTTGCGGTACTCCACAACCTCACGCGCACGCTCAGGAAGCCGATCAATCTGGGCTTTGGCAAGCAGCGGAACAGAAGTGACTGCCACTGGATCTCCCGGGTATCTCGGCCGTCAGGTCGGGTCTTCCGGAAGCGTAAGCAGACAAAAGCAGGCAGTCTAGAAAGTTTCTAAGTATTTCTCGAACTTTTCAGGAGTACCGGCGTGACGAAATTAGTCGCCATCTTCAGGTACGTCTTGCACAAGATCGGCAATCACCCGGGTGATGATCTCCCGCGCTGAACTGCCGTAGCTTGCTACCGCAGCGTGGTGCTCGAAGATCCGTTCGTATAGCTCGATCTCTTGCGGTTGACGTAGGTTTAGCTCGGCCGAGTAGGTTTCTACGACTACTAGCTCCTGGTTGTGAATCCAGAATCCGTGTCGGGGGTCCACCACGTATTGGGTCGCCGCGTCGATGATGCCGAACCGTATGTTCCTCATGGTAGAGAGCGAAATCAGGCGGTCGAGCTGTCCAAGCAATATTTCCGGCGCACAAAGACGGTTCCGCAACGCGGCTTCGGTCAATATGAAATGAAAGCGCTTGTCTTGCCGGTAGAGCATTTCTTGACGTTGCATCCGAACACGCACTGCTTCGTTGACGTCATTGGGCACCTTGTGCATTGTGACCGCTTGCGAAAACCGAGCACGCGCATATTCCGGCGCTTGGAGCAAGCCGGGAATAGCGGCAGCCTCAAAAACGCGGTAGAGCTTCGTATTCTGGTCCTGCCCGGCGATCTCTACCTGGTGTGATTGCAGACCAGCCCTTAGGACACGCTGCCATTCAGCGTGTTGAACTTCGAGAGTATGTAGCGAGGCAAGCAGTGCCTCGGTTTCGCCTTCACTTCCTGTTATGCGGGTCCACGCGCGAACGTCGTGGTCGGTTGGCGTCTGACGGCCGTTCTCCAGTTTGGACACCTTCGACGGCGGCCATGACAACGACTCCGCAAGCTGCTTACCGGTCTGCCCGGCTTGTTGGCGCAGCTCGCGGAGTCGTTTACCAAGCGCGTTGCGTGCCTCGTCAACGCTGGTAGATCCGCTCACCCTGCTTGGTGTCAAAGTCGTCCCGTCGAACCGCGTAATGCCGTGCCATATCACGCCAATAGTTATGCTGCACTACCTCGCGCGGATCTTCGATAATCTCCGCGCCAAGAAAGACGTCGTCGTCGTCGAAGTGCATCCGCGCTAGCTTGCGAGAGTCGAACAACCAGTAATCGTGACTGGGGAGCCCGGCCGTCTCTGCTGCCTCGCGGGTGAGGTAACGAATGTCTTCGCCCGCAGCGTTCGTAAGCTGTGCTCCCCAAAGCCCGAAACGACTGTAGTCGGTAAGGGGAAGGCTGACCACTCGGACCCTCATAAATCTGCGACCCCCGGCCGTCGCCTCTCGGATCATGCCTAGCCAGCCTTCGGCCCAACTCATGTCTACCGACTCACCCGCCGCGAGCCTCCTCACGGCTTCATTCTCTCTAGGGGAAGCGTTGTAGCTGTCCCGCACCTCCAAACGAAAAGCCGTGTGCTCGAAGGTGCGGAACAGTTGACCGAAGTCGTCCCCGATAATCAAGTTCAAGTAGTTGCCCTCCCTAACCCCGTTGGTAGAACTTCAACACATCCTCGGGGATTTCGATGATCGCTTCACCTTCAGGAACCGGACCGATCTCGGCAAGCGCTTGCGGGTCCGTCACGATCCAACCCTGCGCAATATAGGTCTTGCGGTCGGTTCGATCGGTCGCGAACAACGTCGGCGAGTTTCCTTCGAACGAGCCCGGATCTTTTCCTAGAAACTTTACGCGCATCGACTCTCCTTTGCTAGAAGGTGAAGAAACTTTCTCAACCCATGGTCGTAGACCGCTCCCGCGAAGTCAACAGAGCGGCACAGGCATCGCTCAGACGGTCCAGTTAGCCACAAGACCGTCACTCTGTGTGGCGGGCCCAGTGGGCGGTTTGACGCAGTGAGCCTTTGCCAACCTGGCCTTCGTGCTGGTCACGGTGTTGCGACTGACGGCAGCAGTGAGACGTCAGAGCCCTCCTAGCTGCGGCGGACGGCGGCCCCGAGACCTGCAGGGGTGCCGAATCCGCGCTCGTACGGACGGTCGGCAGCAGGTTGGCAAGGGCTCAGTATCGCTACTCCCCTACCGCTGCCCGGGTTACGGTAGTAAGTCGGCGGCACTGTCGCGCGATCAGCGGGCCCGGGGTTTCGCCAGCTCGTACTCAACGTGATCGGACAGGCGTCCGGACACTGAGTCGACAACTCATCAGTCGGCGAGGTCGGCGACGCGGTTGTCGCCGTGGACGACGAGCCGGTCCACGATTCGCTGCCATCTGGCTTGTTGCTCGGTCGTGGTGAGGTCGGCGCGTCTTTCGCGGAGCCATTCAGGCAGGGTGAATGTTCGGGCGCATCCGTCGCCATCGGCGTGAACGATCTTCTCAAGCCATTTCAGTCCAACATCGAGTTGATCGGCGAGTTGAAGCTCGCGTACGGCTATCACGAGCGCGTCGATGCAACCTCGGTTGCCGGCGGCTAAGGCTAGCCATCTGTCGATTTGGTGTGACCAGCCCAGCAGGTCGCGCCATCGTAGAGGCTCGCCGGCGACCTCTGAGGTTAGGGAAGCCAACTCATAGGATCGGTTGGGGATTAGTTCCGCGAGGGCGTTGTCCCCCCAATCCCGGTCGGTGAAGATGTCAGGATTCTTGGCTGCGACGCCTAGCGCCTGGTCCATGAGCGTCGGCCAGAGCCGCCGGGCTTCGGCGCCGGCATCGGCTCGTTCTTCTGCGGCTGCGTTGACAGCTCGCAACGCCTCAGCCAGCATGCGCGGGTTGTCCAGGTAGGCGTTGATGTGCTCTTGCAACGGCTGATCGCGGTTGTCGATTGCTTGCCAGAGTGAGGCTCTCGCGGCGATGAGCGAGTCGCTGTCGCTGTGGTGATAGCTGTGCTCATACGTCAGCATGGTTCGCCGATGCGCATCGAGCAGGATGTCTAGTGCATCGCGCGCTTCTTGCCGGCAGCAGGCAGCTTGGCTGATGGCAGCGGCTCCGTAGGCGCGTATTGCCGGCGAGATCCGGCGGATAATGATGCGGTCTGCTTCGATTGTCGCCAATGAGGCGGCGATCGGGGGATCGAGTTGCGCGATAGTCCGCTGTTGGTGGTCGCTGTCCCACGGTCCTAGCGCGCAGTCGCTATAGGAAGCCTCAACCAATTCGAACGCAATGCGATGGTAGCAACGGCCCTGCAGATCAGTGGAGCATGCTGCTGACCAGACATCATCGAGGCTGCGAGCATAGGACAGGCGGGCTTCGTTAGAGGCACTCCACGCTACTGCGCGACTAAGGTCGATCAGCTGTGCCACGTTGACCCCGGAGGCGACTTCCAGGGTGTTACGTAGCTCAAGTGCCGAGGGCAGAAGGAGATACGGGAGGCCTCTTGCCGCTGAGCGGTCTGCTCCCTGGCTGAATAGAGAGTCGTCGAAGGCGTCGCTCGGGTTTTCGGAAACAGCTGAAGCGACCTCAAGGAGGATCTTCGCACTCCATTCCAGATCGGTATCGGTGACGTCGGTTCCTCGGCCAAAGTGAAGTTCGATCGCGGAAGCGGCTGCGGCGACTGGCCCATCGGGCGATATCTCCACTCCAGTTCTTGGCGGGTGCGCGATGAGGTCTTGGGCCGTCGCTAGATCGGCCGCGAGCGCCTCGGCCGACATGTCTGGGGCACGTTCGGCGTTGTTCCGCAGGTGGGCATGACGGTTGGTCAGCCCGAAAGCGTCGCTTCCCCGACGCAGGTCTGCGTTCGTCTCGCCGAGTACGGCTTCGACTTCTGGGTTAGTTGTCTGCTGAATCACGAGTTGGCCGTCCCGCGCTTCTACTTCGTAGGCGGTTCGATCGAGTGCGTCAGCCCAGTTCTGCACGGCGGCCAGGCGCCGTCTGGCCGCAAGCGAAGTGTCGTCGTCGACCTGACGCCTGGCGGTCTCTTTAAGGAGTTCACCGAGCTGGTGAAGCTGATCGATCCGTTCGCCTTCGGCTCGGAGAGCGAGCATCATGCAGACTTCCCGCAAGCTCCACGAACGTCGGTCAAGCCCCTTGAGATCAGGAACTTGAGCTGCCCGTAGACCCATCTGGTCATGGATGCAGCGCTCGAACTCCATTTCCCACACACGTGGCTCGGCGATGAAGGGGGCGAGGGCATCTCCTGCTGTTTCGAGGTGCCGGACCAGCATGCCGAGCGCCAGGGCGGGCATGGCGAGGCTCTCGGCACCTTCGAGAAGAAACGGAACCAATCTTGTGACCGGTACGCCGAGACGAATGATCTCGTCGTTCACGAACTCCAGCGCCTGCAGAGCACTCATGCATGGATAGGGGCCGACACCCGTACCGCGATACCAGAGCCAAACATGCTCATCACCGATATAGGTCCGTGGCGTGCCGCTGATCGACAATTCATGCTCGTACCTGGTGGTATCGGCAGGCGGCGCGCCCACATATCGCGGATTCGACAAGGTACGGACGCGGCAGCGGGCTGCATGGTTGAGCAGCCGGTTCAGGCACGCCACACCGCGTTGGTAGTCGGCGCGGAACATGGCAAGGAACGGGCCTCGGTAGTACGCGGCGAGCGGAGTACGAAAGCCCCCGCCGATGTGGTGACGGATGCCATCGTCGTGGAGTCCGCCGAACCCGAAGCCTTCTTCATCATCAATATCAGTGTCGAGGTAGTACGCCTCAATCAGGTCGATCAGGAGCCCAACATCGAAAGCGGCGAGAGCTTGACCAGCGAAGGTTGTCTCGACTGCAGGTGCGAGGGAGTGCGGCGAGTCCTCAGCGATCCGTTGAAGGATGGCCTCACCGCGTGAGCCGAGATCTGGCCCGAGCAGGGCGAGCTGCGCGATCGAAGAATCCTTGATCCACTCATAAGGGCGACGCCGAGCGGAGCGCCGACGGCGTCTGCGTGACCTACGCGAGAAACTCGACCGAACAGCGAGCTGTCGCTGCCGCTCTTCGTCGGCCGTGATCTCCTCCGGTGTCCGCGCTGCCTGCGCGGCGCGAGCTTCGGCGTCCTTTTGGTCCAGTTCGCGTTCGGTCTCGGCGCAGCGCTCGACAATCCAATCGGCCAGGGCAAGCCGTCCGGGCTGACCTGCCGGGGTTCGCTTCGCCACATGAGCGATCAGCCAGTCACGGATCAGTTCAGCGACGTCCTCATCTAAGCGCGACGGCGCCCCCTCTGCGAGAAGCTGAATGATCACGGGTTCGGCAACGACGGCCTGGAGCAGCCCTTCGCGCCCGTACCGAAGTTGCAGTACCCGGATGAGGCGTTGTACGCCCGCAGCGCGGTTCTCTAACAGACTGCTCCACGCGTCCTGCAGCACCGGGAGCGGGTAAGCGATCGCTAAAAGTGCCTCCGATGGCACATCGGCCCATCGTTCACCGTTACCCGCTGCGGCCAGCTCGTCGAACGTGGCCTGGAGACGCGCGAACCGGCCACCTTGACGATTAGCAGGATCATCAGGAGCTGACAGGAGGAGTTCACACGCAAGTCTGGCTGCGGGCAACGCCCAACGAGGGGCGCCGACTCGACGAAGCTCACCTGCCAGATCGGGTGTCTGCAGCAGCTGGCGCGCGACCGAGTAGGCGCGTAGGACGTCGTGCGCGAAGCGTGGGGTTCGTTCCCATGGGAGCGCACTTCTCGGGCTGAGGATGGCACTATCCCTCAGCCCTGCGACCGCTGACGGATCAAGGCTTGTCAGAAGGCTCTCGTTGGAGCCTTGGCCTAGGGCGTGTGCCGCGAGGTTAAGGACGACGTGTTCACGAGCGTCAGGAAAGCTAGAATCCCGACGTCCCCCATTACGTACGAGCTGGTTCCACACATGCTCAAGGGCGTCGACGTCGCTGAGCGGAACACCGGGATCGCCGGCCTGGATAAGCAGGTTAATCACGATCGGTCGGCGCAGAAGCTCCCGGCCCTTGGGGTTGGCGGCCAGCCGCTCAAGTTGCTGAAAGTGCCCGGCAGCGATCGAGATCTCATCGTCGGTGAGAGGGAGAACGGTGTGCTCCCTCACCTGGGTGCCGCCGGCCTTCATGAGCTCAACCACGACGCTGGCGCTCTCCGAAGCGGCCACCGCGACCACCGTGACTCCGCTCCGGCGTGCCGAGCCGACGATGTGCCCGAATACGTCGCGCTTGTCCTCAGCGACTGCTTCTGCAGCATCGACAATGAGTAGCCGACGAGGCGCGGTCAGCCCGGCAAGCAGGTCCTCCAGCGGCGCAGACAAAGCCTCGACAAGACCAAGCGACGTGCTCGGCACATGCCGGAGGTTGATGGCCAGTGCCTGGCAGTTCTCGTCTAGCACCGAGGGTTCGACCGCGTCGAGGACAGCTGCGCTCTTGCCAACCCCAGACTCACCTCTTACGACCAGATCACCGTGAGTTTCATGCAGCGCAGTTGTCAATTCAGTACGCATCTCGGTGCGTTCAAGCACCAGTGGTGATTGCCCTCCCGGGGCGAGCAGGGTTCGCGGCACGGTCTCCCGAGTGTCGCGGTCAAGTAGGAGTAGCCGTTTCCATCCTTGTGACGAGCGGTGTGCATCCGGGTCGATGAAGGTGTGGAGCCTTCGGCGAAGCATGTTCGCGTCGATATCCGCTGCGGTCTGGGCGTGCTCACCCGCAAGAGTGTCCAGCTCGTTCCGGGCCGCGGCACCGGAGGCAGCCGTTTTGCCGCTGCTCCACGGCTTGAGGACGTCAGCAAGAGCGGCCCAATCGGCCTCGTCGGGTGTCTCTAGCCTGAGAGAAATTACAGAGAGTCGACTCAGCAGGCTCCAGCAGCGCTCCTTGACCACACCGGCGTCGGATACACCGATGGCTTGCAGGGCGCTCGCCACGAGGTCCTTAACGTGAGCCAGGCGAGTACGGAGCTTTGCTGAAAATCGACTAGGCTCGTTGACTAGTGCGAAATAGCTCACGCCATCATGCTGGTTTCGAGCAAGAGCGGCGAGCCTTGCGACTTCATCCGCCCCGGTTTGGTAGCCGGCTACGGCGATAGCTATCCGATCGTCTATCTCGGGCGAACGCTCGGCGGCGATGTCGGCTTGAACGAGCGAAACGAACAATTTTTTCGTAGGTTCATCGCTTCGGGCGAAGTCCGGGCTTCTTCGACACGCTATAGCCAGGCGAATGCAGCGTGAGCCGCTGTATGCGTCAGACATAAGAAGCAAGTCATCAACAGGAGAGACTGAGGACTGAAAGGCAACTCGCGCAAGTATCCGGCCATCGAGTTCAGGCACAACCGTCTCGCTGAGCAACCGCGCGAGATAGAACGCTGCGACCCGGTGCTCGAACCTGACCCCGCCCCCGCCAGTTGAGTAAGGGCTAGCTGGCTGCGCACCAACACGATCGGACAGGTCATCCTCGCCGTGCTCTGGCATACGCTTCCTCCACGAGCATCCTAGTGACAGGCGCCTGCGGTGCCGGAGCCGACGAGGTTACTTAGTAACTGCGACAGTGGGGTTCGTGGCGCTAGCGTCCGCCTGAACCACGCCGGGCGGACCCCTGAACGACTCTGCCGAGCACACCTTGGAGACGTTCTAGCAGGTCAGAACGGTTCGAATAGGCGCGTCCCAGGTGCACCAACCTGTGACGGATAGTCGCAGGTCAGGCGCTTGTCAGCGCACATCAGATGGGATCGAATCGGCAAACACGCAGGTCACAGCGTCGGAGCGTGGGTGCCCCTGGGGGATGGGGCACAGATCTGTCCGTAAGGCTGCAGCGGTACTCTCAGCTACAGCACGGCCGTCCATCAGGACGAATTCAAGCACCTCTCCGACCACCAGCAGAGTCAATGCTGAGGTTCTGCGCATCACGGCGACCAGGGAACTTCCGCGAGGTGAACCGCGCTTGGCACGGCTCACCTCATCCGGAGGGCATGAGTGACGCCGATCACCAACTAGGTACGTAGTCGGTAAGCAGAGCCTTCGATCTTTGTTACTCCACAGTGGCACACCGCATGTTTGCCGTGCGTCTGCTGGGCGTGGACGGGACGACACGCTGAGCGTCTTGAAGGAGTCTCCTACGACTATCAGTTCTCAAGATTTCAGCACTCGGTCGAGATAGTGATTGATGCGTTCGATGTTGAAGGGCTCAGGTTCGCCGCCGTCCTCCCCAGGACGGGTTCCTTTCCCGGCGACGCAGCACGGGTAGGTCACGTCGGCTTCGGCGTTGTGGATCTTCTCCACCTCGACGGTATGCCGCCAGCTGTCGCCGAAGTCGTACAGGTAGCTAGCGGTGAGACCCGAACGGGGAAGGACGCCGACGAGGTCCACCCGCCATTCGTCCATAGCGTCCAGTTCATAGGCAGGGTCGCTGAAATTCCGGCGGTTGACCGTGAACTGGTGCAAATGGTCGCCGCCCCAGCCCATGGCGGCTTGAATTACCAAGTGGAGCCCGCCCAGTGGAGTGTCGGCGGAGACCTTCACGCGCCGCCACACCGATGGCCGCACGTGCATGAGTGAGATCTTCAACTGGTACACAGGCGGGGCGGGCCGGCCGGCGGCCAGCGGCGCGTACCGC
Organism: Sciscionella sp.; assembly: GCA_050700995.1. Classification (GTDB taxonomy): domain Bacteria; phylum Actinomycetota; class Actinomycetes; order Mycobacteriales; family Pseudonocardiaceae; genus JBOHEL01. The sequence continues at coordinate 10,569 of JBOHEL010000129.1, forward strand.
CGCAGCTCTTCGATCAGCCGCCCGGCATCGGGGTGACCGGTCCCCTCGATCGAGATGATCTTCGCATCAGCGTCGTTGCCAGGCAGATTGTCCCAGATATCCGACAGCGCCCCGGCCACCTCCTCCTCAGCAAGCAGGGCCACACTCT
>JBOHEL010000130.1:0-10683 GCA_050700995.1 Sciscionella sp.
AAGTCGACCGTCTGCGCCTTGCCCGGCGTGGCGTCGCGCAGGCTGTAGGGCTTGCAGGTGATCAGCGAGCCGAAGCCGAACGGCCCCACGTCGTAGAGGTAGGCGAACAGCGACGTGTCAGCCGTGCTGGGGGTGACCGTGGTGTGTAGCCGCGCGCTGCCGCGTATCTGGATGGCCGTGGCGTCGCTGGGCCCGTTCCATACTCCCGCTATCGAGGCAGGCACCAGTGGGAGCAAGACCGGGTTGGGCACGTTCAGATACCCCTGTAGTGCGCCGGTGAGTTCGAAGGTCCCGCTGTCGGCGACGGTATCGACGCCTGCGCTGATCTTGTCGTGCCAGCCGATCGTGGCCTTGCCACTCAGGGTGCCCTTGCCTCCGAGGTAGGACGTGGTGGCGGTGCGCTGCACGCTGTTCCAGTCGGGATAGCCCTGCCACGCACCGCCGTTGGAAGCCTTGAGCGCAACCGGGTTCTCCGCGGCGATGCCGTTGTCGATGCCGCGCAGGTAGTGGTCGAACCAGCGGCTCACCGCCGTCCAGGTGTGATTGGGCAAGCCGAACGCACCCGGCAGTTCCGCGGTGGCGTGATCACCAGGTCCGAGTATCAGGTGCTTGGGGCCGGTCAGCGCCGAGAAGAAGTCGGTGAGCTGGGCAGGAGGGAAGATCGAGTCCTGCCAGCTGTTCGCCATCAGGATCGCGGGATGGTTGGCGTTGATCTGCTTGAGCTGCGTGGCCGCCGACCGCACCGGGGCGAGTTTCATCGCGTCGGCGATGGCGGCGTCGACATGGCCGCCGAAATACTCGTTCTGCAGGCGTTGCATATCAGGCCCCGGATGGCCGGTGAGGTCCCCGAGCGCGAGCAATGCGGTCACGGACTGGTTGTTGATCGTCTTGCCGGGGTAAAGCGAGGCGACCAGGTCACTCCAGCCGCTCATCGCGGCCACGGCCTTGATACGAGGGTCCTTCGCCGCCGCGAGCAGTCCAAGCCCCGCGCCGTAGGAGATCCCGGCGACGCCGACCTCACGGGCGTCGGACGGCGTGTGCGCGAGGCCCCAGTCGATCACCCTGCTGACATCGGCGACCGTGTCCGGCCCGGCGACGTCGATTTTGCCGCCGGAGCTGTAGAACCCCCTGCTGGTGTAGCTGATGACGTTGTATCCACCGTCGGACGCAAGCTTCTCGGCCGCGCCGACGTATTCCACGTCGGGTGTGCCCCAGCTGGATGGCATCACCAGCAGCGGGTGTGGCCCCGGCGCGTTCGCGGTGATCACGAAGGCTTTCAGCGGCGTACCGCCTTCACCGGGAATCGTTTGGGTACTCGTGGTCGTCCCCGAGGTCGCGGCATGGGACCCAGTGGCGAGCAGCGTGGTGCCCGTTGCTACAAGTGCGGTGACCAGCAAGGACAGTGATCGACGCATGCGGCGACTCTCCGGTTGTTGCGGTGTGACACGGAATCTACTGGAGAGTAAACACACATTACTGACGAGTAGCTGATCTGTGTCGCACATCACATATTGTGTAGTGTTTTCTACCGGGAGTGGCGGCCTTCCCGCAGACGCACCTGCTGGATAGTGTCGGCGGACACGTGAAAGGGGTTGTCCATGCTGGACGTTCGATCGAGCACGGTCTCGGATGTGGTTCGGCGCAGTGCCGCCCGCACACCGGAACGAGTCGCGTTGCGCTTCGCCGAGCGTGCGTGGAGCTACGCCGAATTGGATGCCGCGGTATCGCGAGCGGCAGGGGCCTTGCTGCAACTCGGTGTCGGCGCGGGCGACAGGGTGGCGGCATACGGCAAGAACTCGGACGCGTACCTGATCGGCTTTCTCGCATGCGCCCGCGTCGGCCTTGTGCACGTGCCGATCAACTACAACCTCACCGGTGAGGAACTCGGCTACCTGTTGCGGCAGTCCACCGCGGCGGCGGTGCTCGTTGACCCGACATTGGAGACCGAGGTGGCGGCCGTGGCACCTGACCTGCGCCGGATGCTACTGCGGGACGCACCAGGCTCGCTGCTGGAAGCCGCCCGCTCGGGGGAGATTCCCGAGTTCGACGTTCAGGTCACTGACGCCGATCTTGTCCAGTTGCTTTACACCTCGGGCACCACATCGCGACCCAAGGGCGCGATGATGACCCACCGGGCGCTGCTACATGAGTACGTTTCCTGCATCACCGCGCTCGATCTGTCCGAAACGGACGAACCACTGCACGTGATGCCGCTCTATCATTCCGCCCAGATTCACGTATTCATCATGCCTTACCTGATGGTGGGAGCGACCAACTACCTGCTTGAGGCGCCCGATCCTGGCGATATCCTGCGCCGGATCGAGCAGCAGCGGCACGGCTCCTTCTTCGCGGCACCGACGTTGTGGGTGGCGCTCGCCAATCATCCCGAACTGTCCACACGGGACTTGGGCTCGCTGCGCAAGGCGTATTACGGTGCCTCGATCATGCCGGTCCCGGTGCTCGAGCGACTGCGAGACACCTTGCCAGGACTGGGTTTCTACAACTGCTTCGGGCAGTCCGAGATCGCGCCGCTCGCCACCGTGCTGCGACCGGAGGAACACAGCGAGGGGTTGCTGGAGTCGGCGGGCAGGCCGGTCCTGTTCGTTGAGCTTCGGGTGGTCGACGACGAAGGCAACGACGTGCAAACCGGCGAGTTGGGGGAGGTCGTGTACCGCTCGCCGCAATTGTGTATCGGCTACTGGGACAAACCGGAGGAAACCGAGGACGCGTTCCGCGGTGGCTGGTTCCACTCCGGGGACCTGGTGCGTGCCGACGCCGATGGCTACATTTTCGTGGTCGACCGCATCAAGGACGTGATTAACACCGGAGGGGTGCTGGTGGCCTCCCGCGAGGTGGAGGACGCGCTGTACACCCATACCGAGGTGGCCGAGGTCGCCGTGATCGGATTGCCCGATGCCAGGTGGATTGAGGCGGTCACCGCCGTGGTGGTCGTGAAGTCGCCGGTGACCGAAGCCGATCTACTGGCACACGTGCGGGGCAAGTTGGCGGGTTTCAAGCTGCCGAAGCGTATCGAACTTGTCGACCAGCTGCCCCGCAATGCCTCCGGCAAGCTCCTCAAACGCGTACTGCGCGACCAGTTCGGCGACTGACAGCTCAGCTGTGGCCGAGGACGCGGTGCGGGCGGTAGGGCGCTTCGAGCCGGTTGCGTTCTTCGTTGCTGAGGGTGATGTCCAGCGCGGCGATCGCGTCGTTGAGGTGCGCGATCTTGGTCGCGCCGCCGATCGGAGCACTGATCGCGGGGTTGCTGAGCAGCCAGGCCAAGGCGATCCGTGCCGGTGGCGTGCGGTGCTCGGCGGCCATACCTCGGACGGCGTCGATGACGTCGAAGTCGCTGTCCTCGTACATGTCCTCGGCCACCGGGTCGGTGCCTGAGCGCACGGTGCGCCGCCTGCCGCCGCGCTCGCGGTTGCCGGCAAGCAATCCTCGGGCCAGAGGGCTGTATGGGACCACACCGACTCCCTGGTCGCGGCACAGCGGGATCATCTCTCGTTCCTCTTCCCGGTAGATCAGGTTGTAGTGGTTCTGCATGGACACGAATGTATTCCACCCCGCCGTCCTGGCAGTGTGCTGAGCCTTGGCGAACTGCCAGGCATACATGCTGGACGCCCCGACATAGCGGGCTTTTCCGGCCTGCACCACCTCGTGCAGCGCCGCCATCGTTTCCGCGATCGGCGTGGCGTTGTCCCAGCGGTGGATCTGGTACAGATCGACGTAGTCGGTGCCCAGCCGGCGCAGCGAGGCGTCGATGGCGGTCATGATGTGTTTGCGGGACAGCCCCTGATCGTTGGGTCCGGGACCGGTCGGGTAGAACACCTTGGTTGCCAGCACGTAGTCCTCGCGGCGGGCGAACAGCTTGGCGAGCAACTGTCCGGTGATCTGTTCGCTTGCGCCGCCGGAGTACATATCCGCGGTATCGAAGAAGGTAATCCCGGCCTCGACCGCGGCCCGCACGATCGGCTCGGCCGCTGCATGGTCCAGATGCCATTCTCGGCTCGTTTGGTCGCCGTAGCTCATCATGCCCAAAGCGATGCGCGACACTGATAGTCCTGATGAACCCAACTTGGTGTACTGCACGGCGTCTCCTCGTTTCCGATGCGGAGCGGAACGGCCACAGTGCCGGAAAGACCCGAACTATGAGTAATGCCAATCGGACCAGGTTCCTGAACACCGGCACATTGCGGCGCCCGATGGGCGCTCAGGGTAGGGACCCGCTATCGATACGCCCTGGCGGCGATGTGTCCGGTGGGCCGGCCAAGCGGCTCAGCCCTGACCTGCCTCCCGCGCCACGCGTTCCAGTCGGCTCCGATAGTTCTCCCACCACGCAGCATCACCCGGTGCCATGTTGTCAGTGCCCTCCCGTAGCCCGACGGTTCCGTCGATGAGTTCCCTGACGATGTCGGCGTGCCCGGCGTGCCGATCGGTCTCGGCGATCATGTGTACCAAGATCCGGTGCAGTGTGACCTCGCTGCGGTCGTCCGGCCACCACGGCACGTGGCCGATCGCGTCCAGGGCCAGCGCGTCGATCGTGGCGTCCGAGTGTGTCCATGCTCGGTGGTACAGCCCGACGATCTGCTCGCGCGACTCGTCGGCGTCCGCCCACATGTCCGCGTTGGGTTCCGCGTCGACGGCGAACCAGGGCAGTGGCTCGTCGGCTGCTCGGCCGAAAGTGTCGCCGAAGTATCCCAGCTCAACGCTGGCTACGTGCTTGATCAGTCCGAGCAGGTTGGTGCCGGTCGGTGTGAGTGGCCTGCGGATGTCGTACTCGGAGAGCCCTTCGAGCTTCCACAGCAGGGCCGCGCGACCTGCCCGCAGGTAACGGTGAAGATCTGCTTTCGGGTTCGATTCGGTCATGCTGGGTAGCCTGCCACCCGGCACCGACAACTCCGCGCGTAGTGCACGCCGAGATCGTCGCGGCCCGGCGCGAGGTCCTGGCGCAACACGAGATGCTCGTCGTAGTCGCCGCCGTCCTGGCTGCGGAACGGTATCGGCGGGGCGGTCGGCAGCGTCTGTAGTCGATCCCGCAGCGCCGCCGCCGCCGCCCGGTAGTCGGCGGCGGAGATGTGGTCCGCCGCCGGTATCACGAGGGGTGGCACGACCGACATCCCGCTGTACCAGAACGTGCCGTGCTGTAGTCCAAACAGTATATTGTCCATGTCCCCGTGGATGCCCCTCGGACCGATCGTGACCTCAGGAGCCCCGACCGTCACGATCACCATCGCGCGCTTGCCTGCAAGGCCGCCGTCGCCGTATCGGAGGGTCCGGCCGCTCGGCGGCTCCTTGACCCCGTAGGCGAAGCCCTTCACGAAAACCCGATCGAACCAGCCCTTGAGAATCGCCGGCACCCCCATCCACCACAGCGGGAATTGCACGATGACCGTGTCGGCCCATTCCAGCTTGGCCTGCTCGACGCTGATGTCCGCACTCAACGTGCCAGAGGTGTAGGCATATTTGGATGCCGAGGTGACAATCAGCCGGTCACCGGCGCGCTGCGGGAAGTCCGCGCTGTCCACAACGGGCTTCCATCCCATGGCATACAAGTCGGAGCGCTGATACTCGTGCCCGCCATCGATGAGCGCGCTGATTCCCTCGTCTCGCAGGGCGGCGCTCAACGAGCGCTGTTCAGGATGGGCGAACACCCACAACAACTTCATCATCGACCTCTTTCGGTTCAGCCACGACGCGGCCGCTTCGCGCCGCGCCAGCAATGCTGCCGGTACACCAACTCGATGGCGAGTGGCTAGATGGCCACCATGTGCAAGAATCGAGCCATGAGTGTTTTCGCGTACCCCGATCGCCATCACATCGCGGTCCTTGTCAGGCAGGGGCTGATGCCGCTGGAACTCGGCATCGTGCACCAGCTCTTCGGGCAGGCGTGTTCGCCATCGGGTGAGCCGCTGTACGAGGTTGTCACCTGCGCGGTTGCCCCCGGCGATGTGCGAACGGACGCCGACTTCTCGATCCGGGTCGCCCATGGCCAACAGGCGCTTGCCGAGGCCGACACCGTGATCATTCCGGCCTCTCATGATGTCGATGAGACCGATGCCACCGGCCGGCTGTCCAGTGCGTTCGCCGGTGCGCTCGCACGCGTCCGCCAGGGGAGGAGGATCGCCTCGATCTGTACGGGCGCCTTCGTGCTGGCAGCCGCGGGGCTGCTGGACGGCCGACGCGCGACGACGCACTGGAACTCGGCTCGGCACTTTGGTGAGCTGTTTCCTGCCGTCAATCTCGATCCCGACGTGCTCTACGTCGACGAGGGCGATGTGCTGACCTCGGCGGGAGAAGCCGCGGGCATAGATCTGTGCCTGCACATGATCCGCACCGACCACGGAGCGGCGGTCGCCAACGACGTCGCCCGCCGTACGGTCGTTCCGCCACACCGGGAGGGCGGGCAGGCCCAGTTCATCCAGCGGCCGGTCCCCGAGCCGCAGCTCTCCTCGACCGGTGCCGCCCGCGCCTGGGCGCTGGAACATCTCGAACGGCCACTATCCCTGAGCGAGTTGGCCGCGCAGGAGTCGATGAGCGTGCGTACCTTCACCCGCCGCTTCCGGGAGGAGGTCGGGATCACGCCGGTGCAATGGCTGACCCAGCGGCGTGTCGAGCGCGCGCGACAGTTGCTTGAGGAGACCGACCTCGCCGTCGACCGGATCGCGGCATATGCCGGGTTCGGCAGCGGGGCTTCGCTGCGTCAGCACCTGCGGGCGGCTCTCGGAGTGTCGCCGAGTGCGTACCGCGACACCTTCGGCAGTCGGAATGGTTGGCCTGCGTGCGGTGTTGGGTAGTCGTGGAAGGCACTTTGTCACTTCGGAGGTAGTCGACGTTGAGCAGTACCACGAACACCACACCGGCAGCAGCAGGCAGGACCGTCACCGTCGGGGACATCACCGTCAACCGTCTCGGCTACGGCGCCATGCAGATCACCGGCAAGGGGATCTGGGGCAGCCCACCCGATTCCGACGAGGTGATACGGGTCCTGCGGCGAGCGGTTGAGCTCGGCGTGAACTTCATCGACACCGCGGACTCCTACGGCCCCTACGTTTCGGAGGAGCTGATCCGCGAGGCATTGCACCCGTACCAGGGTGTGACGATCGCGACCAAGGGCGGTTTGCTGCGGACCGGTCCTGACGAATGGCACCCGCTGGGCAGGCCGGAATACCTGCGCCAGGAAGTTGAGATGAGCCTGCGCAGGCTGGGTCTTGAGCGCATCGACCTCTACCAGCTGCACCGGATCGACCCGCTGGTGCCACTGGCGGACTCCATCGGTGAGCTGGTGAAACTTCAGCAGGAAGGCAAGATCCGCCACATTGGACTGTCCGAAGTGGAGGTACCGGAAATCGAGGCAGCGCGTGAGGTCGCGGGGATCGTCAGCGTGCAGAACCTCTACAACCTGACCACCCGCCGTTCCGAGCCGGTGCTGGAGTACTGCGAGCGGGAGGGGATCGCGTTCATCCCGTGGTTCCCGATCGCGACTGGCGCGCTGGCCCGTCCCGGCGGGGTACTGGACTCCGCAGCTGGCGAGTTCGGTGCGACGCCCGCCCAGCTCGCGCTCGCGTGGCTGTTGCGGCGCTCACCCGCGATGCTGCCGATACCCGGCACCAAGTCGGTGGCCCACGTCGAGGAGAACGTCGCGGCCGCAGGCATCGAGCTGACCGAAGCCCAGTACCAGGACCTGCTGGCCGCCGCCTGAGCACACCCGTGAGCACTTACCGGGGCGACCGCACCGGCAAGTGCTCACGGATGGTACTCAGTGCATATGCAGCCAACACCGTACGGACCAGGCGCGGCGACCGCCATCGGCTCGATGCCAGGCACTGACGCCGGGGACAGCGCCCGCATCGTGCTGGGGGAGCTGCCAGAATTCCCGCACCTGCCTGAGCTGCCCGCCCGCGGCGTGGGAGCGGACACCATCGGCCGTGCGGCGGCGATGCTGGTCGACCTCGCCGTGGAGGTCGTGCCGAGCGGTTACCGGGTGACCGCGCACCCCGGCCGCGACCATCGGCGTGGTGTTGACCTGTTGCGGCGGGATATGGACGAGATACAGGAGGCCGTCGAGCGTGCCGGTGGCGGCGCGCGCGCCATGAAGGTGCAGGCGGCCGGGCCCTGGACACTCAGCGCGGGTATCGAGCTGGCGCGCGGGCATCGCGTGCTCACCGACAATGGGGCGGTACGGGAATTCACCGCATCGCTCATCGAAGGCCTCGTGAGGCATATCGGCGAAGTCCGTGACCGCACCGGGCTACCGGTCATGGTGCAACTGGACGAGCCGACACTCCCTGCGGTCCTGGCTGGTTCACTGTCCACTCCTTCCGGTTATGGCGCGGTCGGCGCGGTGGCTGAGCCGAGTGCGCAGGAAGTTCTCGCCGAGGTGATCGCCACGGTCGAGGACGCTTCGGGCAATCCGGTGATCGTGCACTGCTGCGCGGCACGCCCTCCGATCACGTTGCTGCGCAACGCGGGCGCGGGCGCGCTGGCGATCGATGTCACGCAGCGGTTTTCCGCCTCGGTCTTGGATGAGCTCGGTGAGGCGTGGGACGCAGGCCTGACGATGTTGCTCGGCCTTGTGCCCGGCATCGAACCCGGCTCGCCGCTGGCGCTGCGAGAGGCGGCAGGCCCGGCACTCGAACTAGTGGATCGCCTCGGCTTCGGCAGGGCCATGCTCGCCGAACACGCGGTGCCGACACCGTGCTGCGGCCTGGCGGGCGCCGACGCGAGCTGGATGCGTCGTGCTCTCGCCCTCACGCGCGACCTTGGCAAGGCCTTCGCCGAACCACCCGAAGGCTGGTGAGGCCGGGGAGTCATACCCTTGCGGCATGGGTGTGCCTGATGTGGAGTCGCTGCGATTGCTGGTACTGGTCGGGGAGACGGGCAGCCTCGGGCGGGCGGCGAGCGAGCTGGGCATCGCGCAGCCTTCGGCGAGCAAGCGGATGTCGACCCTGGAGCGGCGCCTCGGGCTGGTGCTGCTCGACCGCACCCGCAGGGGCTCGGCGCTGACCCCGGCCGGGCGGGTGGTCTCCGGCTGGGCTCATAGAGTGCTCGACGAACTGGATGGGCTGCTCACCGGCGCGGAGGCCCTGCGGAGCAAGCGGGACGCCAAGTTACGGGTGGCCGCGAGCATGACCCTCGCCGAGTACTTCGTCCCGGCCTGGCTCGGCGAGCTGCGGCGTTCGGCCTCGAACCTGTACGTCGGCCTGCAGGTCACCAACTCCGAGCACGTCGTGGAGCTGGTGACCGACGGCGATGTCGACCTCGGGTTCATCGAAACCCCGAACCCGCCGCGCGGCCTTTCCACCCGCCAGGTCGCGCACGATCAGCTGGTACTCGTCGTCGCGCCGTCCCATCCGTGGGCGAGGCGGCGGCGGCCGCTGCGGGTAGCTGAGTTGGCCGCGACGCCGCTGGTGGTGAGGGAGCCGGGATCGGGCACGCGGCAGACCGTGGAACGGGTGTTGGCGGCCGCTGGTGCTGGCGAGGTCAATCCGCTCGTCGAGTTGGGTTCCGCGCCCGCGGTGCGCAGTGCGGTGATCGCCGGTAGCGGTCCGGCGGTCATCAGCGAGCTAGCGGTCGCGGTCGATCTCGCCGACGGGCGGCTGGTGCGAGTGGAGGTCGAGGGCGTGGATTTCGGTCGGGTACTGCGTGCGGTGTGGCCGGGGGGCCGCAAGCTGACCGGCCCGGCCGCCGAACTGCTGGCGCTCGCCGACCGGACGCGGTGAAAAAGGCGGAAGCCGTCACGGGGTGCCTCATCGTCATGGACAATGCCGGAGCATGAGGTGGTTCAGGCGCCGGGCCGAGGCAGATCACCCGGACGAGGGATCGGAGGAGGCGGCCGAGGAGCCACGCGATCCAGCGGCGGCCGCTGCGGAATTCTGGCGGCGCTGGTACGAACTGCTGCCGGAGGTCAATGCCGCGCTGGGCGATCGTGAGCCGCAGCGCTTCGAGCATCTGCTCTCGGAGGCGGTGGCCGCGCTGCACCCTGACCTGAATTTCGCCGTCGAGTTGGGCCAGCAAGCGATCTACGCACTGGTGGTCAGTGGCCAGGAGGATCCTCGGATGCGGCCCTACACCGATGCGTGGTCGGCGCTCGCGCCGCAGGCCGATGCCATCTGGGAATACCACGACTCGGTGCCGCCGGTACCCGACCCGACCGAGGTGACGATCAATCTTGGTCCGGTCAAGGTCGGTCTCGCCGATATCAGGGTGGTAGCACAGGTTGACGAGGCGGACGGCATGGTTGACGTCGCCGTGCACCACCCTGAGATGGCCAACCTGGCAGAGGCGGCACGGTCGGCGATGACCTTCCTACCGCTGGATGCGACTCTCGGTGAGCGGCTCGCCGCGCAGCGGCTGCGGCGAGTGGAGACCGCCGTTAGCGAGCCGGAGGGCACCATCGACCTGCTGGAATTGCGCGAGCTGGTGCATGCGCTCGCCGCGCGCCAGCTGGTCACCGCCGAGTCCGACGATGGCACCGACGACCCTCAGTAAGGGGTTTCGGCGCCGAAACGCCGGGGTGGGCGGCACGGCGAAACTGTCGGGGATGCTGGCTACGCTCAACGCCGTGAGCACCCCGGATCTGCCTAGTGACACCGCTGCGCCCGCAGAGGGCCTTGAGGATGTGCCGCCGCAGGCACGCGAGCGGCACAACGCGCTGGCAGAGGAGATCAACGGCCATCG
>JBOHEL010000131.1:0-10590 GCA_050700995.1 Sciscionella sp.
GCACGTAACGGATCCCGTATGCCCGCAGCAGGTCGACGACCAGGTCGGAACCGTACCTCTTGCCAGGGACGCCATGCGAGAGCTGGTCGGCGTCCGCCGCGGCCGTGTGCTGTGTCCCGGGCTGGGTTCCCGTCATTTCGTGGGTGCCGTGCCGGTCGCCGGTGAGATCAGTTTTAGCGCTCGCTGCCGGTAGGAATCGTCGACGAGTTTGTTGATGTCGACGTTTCCATTGATAAAGTGGTACTTCACAAGGAAGTTCTCCAACCATTGCAGTTTGTCGACGGGAGCCTTCCCGTCGGTGGCCACGGCATGCGCGTCGGTGATGAGCTTGTTGAGGTAGGCCACGCCGGGGTTGTTCGCCGACACCCCGCTCTTCTGGGCCGCCAGCGTGATCTCGGTCTGCGGGTGGGAGACGGCGTACCGCAGGCCCTCGATCTCCGCGGCAAGGAACTTCACGGCAGCCTTCGGCTTGTTCTTGAGTGCTTGCTCGGTCGTCACGATCATGAGCCGGGGGTACTGCGGCACCACGTCCTGCGACTGGGCCAGCACGTGGAACTTCGGGTTCTTCTTGACCTTCGCCGCGAACTGAGCGCCCGCGGCGGTGGCGTCGAACTTCCCGCTGTACATCCCTTGAATGCGTTGCGAGGCGCTGCCAGCCGACACGAGCTTGAAGTCCGGCTTTATGCCCTTGCTGACCATCATCGCCTCGGTGATAATCTCCGGGAACGAGTTGGGTGCCGATGCCGCGAACGCCTTGCCCACCAGGTCGTTCAGGTTCGCGATGCTGGCCTTGGAGTAAATGTCCTCGGTCTGGGTCGCGATCGTCGCGCCGATGATCTTCAGGTGCGCGCCTTTGAGCACGGCCCGGTACACACCCGCCGGCGCGACCTCCGCCGAGTCGATCGCCCCGGAGACCAGCGCCTGCACCATCTCGACGTCGCCATTGAACGGCTTGATCGAGACATCGACGCCCTGCTGCTTGTAGTAGCCACGCGCCTGCGCCATGTACTCGAACCCCGCGTCGCCCTTCGGCGCCAGGATCGCATCGGTCCACGTGGACGCCGGCTGGCTGGAACTCGCCTGCTTGGCGGTACCCGAATTGCTCGAACCGCACGCGGCAATCACGCCCGTGAGCAGCACCGCACAGCCTGCCCATACCACCGCGTCTCGCACGCGACCGGACGAATCCTGATGCCTCATAGCTGGCTTCTTCCGCAGGATTGAGGGCTGATGCGATCGTAATACGATATGATGACATGTCAAGATGTCACGTGAGGCGCACTATTGATCATGGTCGTGCCTTGTCCGACCTATTGTATGACGGTATGATGGTGCTCTATGACGCAGGTGTCGTGGGATGATTTCCTCACCGATCGAGACCGGGCCGTTTTCGCCGCAGCCGGCCTCGGGTCTCGGGCGGGCTTCGGCGCGCGCCCCGTGGTTGTGGTCGTGGACGTGACGTACAACTTCTGCGGCGACCGGCCCGAGCCCGTGCTGGAGTCGATCAAGCGCTGGCGCAACAGCTGCGGCGTAGAGGCATGGGAGGCGATCGGGCACATCCGGACCATGGTCGACGCGGCACACGACGCGCGCGTTCCGGTGGTGTTCACGACCGGAACCGACTACCGGCCGGACAGGTTCGACGCCGGTCGCTGGGCCGACAAGAACTCCCGGTTCAGCGAGGCGAGCGTCGACGAGGACGCTCGGCAGCGCCGTCGCATCGGCAATCACGTGGTCGAGCCGATCGCGCCCGAGCCGCGCGATCTGGTGGTGTCCAAGGCGAAACCGAGCGCGTTCTTCGGCACGCTGTTGCCTGCGCACCTCACCGCGTTGGGTGCCGATTCGCTTATCGTCTGCGGCACCACGACCAGTGGCTGTGTTCGTGCCACCGTCGTCGACGCTTTTTCCTACAACTATCGCGTCGCCGTGGTCGGCGAGTGCACGTTCGACCGTGGACAGGCCTCGCATGCGATCAACCTCTTCGACATGAATTCGAAGTACGCGGACGTGGTTTCGCTGACCGAGACCGTGGATTACCTGGCAAGCCTGCCAAGGGATCTGTTCACCGACGAGTTTCCCGTGCTGGCTGAGCGGACGGGCCGGGTCAGCGCGGCAACATAACGGCAATAGGACGTGAGTCGATGACCATGACAGATGCTGCGAGCCAGACGACCACGACAGTGGACAAGGTACGGGTGACGGGCGTCTGCAAGCGATTCAGTCGCGTGGAACACGGTAAGACCGAGATCGTCGACGCGCTCGAAGACGTGTCGATGGTGGTGCGGCCCGGAGAGATCGTCGTGCTCACCGGGCAGAGCGGATGCGGTAAGACGACGCTGCTGCGAATTCTGATGGGCCTTGACAAGGCAACGGCCGGCACCGTCACCGTCGACGACAAACGGATCACGGGCCCCGGCCCGGACCGCGCCATGGTCTTCCAGCACGCCGAGTTGCTGCCGTGGCGCTCCGCGATCGGCAACGTCGAGTTCGGGCTGGAGACAACCGGAGTTCATTCCAAGAAGGAGCGCAGGGCGATCGCGCGCCAGTACATCGAGCTCGTCGGGCTCGGTGACGCGGCGCGACGCAACCCCTACGAGCTCTCCGGTGGCATGCGGCAGCGTGTCAGCCTGGCCCGTGCGATGGCGATCCAGCCCGAGGTCCTGTTGATGGACGAGCCCTTCGGCGCGCTGGACGCGCAAACGCGGGAGACCCTGCAGCAGGAGGTGCTCAGCCTTCAACTTGAGCAGCACCAAACTATCGTCTTCGTGACACACGATCTTGACGAGGCGGTACTGCTCGCTGATCGCGTGGTGATGCTGGCGCCGTCTCCCGGCAGGGTGCACACGGTGGTGGACGTGAACCTCCCGCGCCCCCGCCACAAGATCGAGGACATTCGCACTTCCGACGCGTTCATGGAGCTGCGCGCACTGTTGTGGCGCGAGTTGCAGGCGGCCAACAAGACCGCCACACCGGTAGCGGAGATCGAGAAGAGGTAGCCGCGATGGCGAACCGGAACAAATTGTCGACGGCCATCAAGGATCACACCCGCCCTCCTTCGGACACATCAGAAGAAGAGCAGGCAGCCGCACCCGATGCGCAGCGGTGGTACTCCAGGCTGGTCGGCAGCAGGGGCGGCAGGGCGCTGATCACGATCGCTTTCGGTATCATCCTCCTTGTCGCGTGGCAGCTCATCGGCATGAGTCTCAGCCCGATCCTGCTGTCCTACCCGACGGCAGTGGCGGGCCAGGCGGCGATACTGATCGGCGACGGCACGCTGGGGGCGGCGTTCGCGTCCACGTTGCAGCCGTTCGCGCTCGGCTATGTGCTGGGTGCGCTGGTCGGAATACCGCTCGGGCTGTTCGTCGGCCGGTACCGGATGATGGAGGCGGCCGTCGGGCCTTACATCACGGCGGGCTACGCCACGCCGCTGGTCGCGTTGTTGCCGCTGTTCATCGTGTGGTTCGGGATCGGCTTCACCGTCAAGGTCGCGATCGTGTTCACGCTGACCGTCTTCCCGATCGTCATCAACACATGGCGAGGCGTGCAGGGTGTCCCCAAGACCACGGTCGAGGTCGGCACGGCGTTCGGCGCCTCATCCGGCGAGATCATGCGGAAGATCATCATGCCTGCTACTTTGCCGCACATCATGACCGGCCTGCGGCTCGGCGTCGGCCGTGCGGTCATCGGCGTCATCATCGGTGAGTTCTTCACCGCCGTCAGCGGGCTTGGCGGGATCATCATCAACGCGGCGAACAGTTTCCAGACCGCGCGGATGTTCGTGCCGATCATCGGGATCCTGTGCTGGGGGGTCATCGTTACCCGGCTCGTGGGGATCGCCGAGAAGAAGCTCGCGCCATGGCACATCGCGATGGCCGGTCGGCAGCAGTAGGGCGGGGATATGACGACAACGGCAGCCAATGCGGCGGCAGCGATGAGCAAGCCACAGTCCTATCCGGACCTGCACGAGCACGTGCGGAGGCTGGAGGACGCGGGTTACCTCATTCGGGTGCGGCGACCGATCGACAAGAACACCGAGCTGCACCCGCTCGTGCGGTGGCAGTTCCGAGGCGGCATCCCGCCGGAGCAGCGCAAGGCGTTCCTGTTCGAGAACGTCGTGGACAGCAAGGGCCGCGCGTACGACATGCCCGTGATCGTCGGTGCGCTCGCCTCGAACCGCGCGATCTATGCGCTGTCCATGGGGTGCCCGATCGAAGACATCTCGTCCACATGGCAACGTGCCATCGCGAACCCGATCGAACCGGAGCTGGTGACCGACGCGCCGTGCCAACAGATAGAGGTCGGTGGGCTCGACGAGCTGCCGGTTCCGATCTCCACACCGGGATGGGACAACGCGCCGTATTTGACTAGCGCCCACTACGTGACCGCGGACCCGGAGACTGGTGTGCAGAACTCCGGCAACTACCGAGGGCAGATCAAGGCGCTCCGCAGGGTCGGCATGAACGCGTCGCACGAGCTGAATCAGGGAATCACGGCGCACTGGGACGCCGCTCGCGCAAGGGGCGAGAAGCTGCCGTGCGCCATCGTCGTCGGTGCGCCGCCGTGCGTGACGCTGACCGCGGTGCAGAAGGTGCCGTTCGGTGTGGACGAGCACGCCGTCGCCGGAGCCATGGTGGGCGCGCCGCTGCGGGTCACCAAGGCCAAGACGGTCGACCTTCTCGTCCCCGCCGAGTCGGAGATCGTCATCGAGGGCTACATCGACACCGAGTACCTGGAGCCGGAGGCGCCGTTCGGCGAGTCGCACGGGCACGTGAACCTGCAGGAATACAACGCCTTCATGGACGTCACAGCGATCACGCGACGCCGCGACGCGATCTTTCCATCGATCATCAGCCAGGTGACACCGAGCGAGTCGAGCCTCATCAAGCTGGTGGCGTACGAGGAACGTTTCCTCACGCAACTGCGGGAGATGGGCATTCACGATCTCAAGCGGGTGTTCCTGCACGAGCCGCTCACTAATATCCGCAAGGTGGTCGTGCTGGTGTTCGCACAGGGCTCCGAGCAGACGAACGTGTGGCGCGCGCTGTACGCCGCCAGCTCGTTGCAGAACGCGGTCGGCAAGTTCACCATCGCGGTCGACGAGGACATCCAACCGGAGAACACCGACGCGATCCTGTGGGCGCTCTCGTACCGGATGGATCCTCGCAGGGACATGCAGGTGCTCGAACATCGTTCGTGGGGCCACGGCCCCGCGGGGCCGGTAGGCGACGGGCAGGACGCCGCGATACTGATGGACGCGACGCTAAAACGCCCGTACCCGCCGATCTCACTGCCCAAACGCGAGTACATGGAGCGCGCGCGGGAGATCTGGGAGGAACTCGGTCTGCCAACGCTTTCGCCGCAAGTGCCATGGTACGGGTACTCCCTCGGCGCCTGGGACGACGAGTTCGACGCACAGGCGCAGGCCGCCGTCCGGGGTGACTTCTGGGAGACCGGAGAGCGGATCGCCAAGCAACGACGCAACGACGTCGCCATGAACACCCCGTCGAAGCACTTCCCGTGGGACGAGTGACCACGCCGATGGGGCGGACGAGCGTGGCATCCGCGGTGGCCGGGCTGTTGGAGGACGCGGCTATCCGCAGGGTCTACACCGTACCGGGCGAGAGTGCGATCGAGTTGCTCGACATCCTTGGTCACTGTCGTCATATCGACGTGATCTCCACCCGTCACGAGTCGGGTGCCGGTTTCATGGCGGAAGCCGAGGCCAAGCTCACCGGCCACCCCGCGGCGCTCGTCGTGAACCGTGCGGTCGGTGCCGCCAACGCGGCGATCGCGGTGCACACGGCGCGGCAAGACTCCACGCCCATGTTGGTCTTACTGACGCAGGCCAAGTCGACCGTGCTCGGCAGGGAGGCGTTCCAGGAGATCGACCTCGCGGCGTTCTACCGCCCGCTCGCCAAGCACGTGACCGACGCGCGTGCGCCAGAGCGGGTACCGGAGCTGCTGGCCGAGGCGTTGCGAGCGGCGACGACCGGCCGCGGCGGCCCAGCGGCAGTCGTCGTGCCCGCCGACTACTGGGCATCCACAGTGGACGAACAGCCGCACTTGGGCGCGTACCCCGCGCCCGCTCCGGCGGATGTCCGTCCACTCGCCGACGCGATCACAGGCGCTCGCGCACCGGTGGCGATCGTCGGCGGCGGAGCGCGGGACGCGCGAGCGGACCTGGTGGCGTTCGCCGAGCGATACGGCGTCGGTGTCTACGCGGCGTGGCGCAGGCAGGACGCCTTCCCCAACGACCACCCTGCGTACCTCGGGCATCTCGGGATCGGCACGGATCCCCGGCTGCTCGGCGGCCTGCGCGGCGCCGACCTGGTCGTGGCGCTGGGAACGCGGCTGAGCGAGACCACCACGCAGGGATACACGTTCCCGCTGCCCGGTTGCCGGGTGGCGCAGGTCGACATCGAACCGTCGAGCATCAGCACGGCGGCGTGCCCGGCGATTGTCGCCGACGTGGGCCGCACCCTGCACGCGCTGCTGGAGTTGCCCGTGGCCGCGGTGCGCGGGGACTGGTACGAGGGGCATCGGGCGTACCTCGATTCCGCGACGCCGGGGGAAGAAACCTCACAGGTCGGCGCCGTCCACCCGGCCGCGGTCGTCGCCGCCATGCGCGACGTGCTGCCCGAGGACACGATCCTGACAAACGACGCCGGAAACTTCTCAGGGTTCCTGCACCGTTACTGGTGCTACCGTGCGCCGCGCAGCCAGCTCGCGCCGACGAGCGGCGCGATGGGCTACGGGGTGCCGGCTGCCGTGGCCGCGAAGCTCGCCGCGCCGGAGCGTCCTGTCGTGGCGGTCGTCGGTGACGGGGGCTTCCTGATGACCGGAAACGAGCTGGAGACCGCGGTGCGGTATGGCACGCCGTTGGTGTGCGTGGTCTTCCGCAATGGTCTGTACGGTTCGATCGCGACCGGGCAGCTCAAGCGTTTCGGCCGGATGACCGGTGTGGAGATCGGCGACGTCGACTCCGCGGGATATGCGCGCGCACTGGGCTGCCGCGGTTTCACCGTGACCGATGCCGACGCGCTACGACCCGCGCTCGCCGCCGCGCTCGACGCGGGCGTACCCGCCGTCGTCGACGTGGCGACAGATCCCGACGTGCTCACCCCGGTCGACCGGCGAGCGGTACTGGAGAATTCGGTATGAGTACAGCCCAGACGGCACGGGCCGGATACGTCGGCAGGCCGGTGGAACGGCGGGAGGACGTCCGTTTCCTGCGCGGCGAGGGCATATACCTCGACGACATCGAGCCGGAAGGTGTGGCTCACCTGGCGGTGGTGCGCAGCACGCAGGCACACGCCCGCATCGCCACCGTTTCCTCCGAACGGGCCGTCGTGGCGCCAGGCGTGCACGCGGTACTCACCGCGACCGATCTGGACGGCCGGGTTTCACCGGTCCCGCGCAGGGAGTTTCCCGGCGTCACGACCGCCGGCGTCCCGCACCCTGTGCTCGCCAAGGACAGGGTGCGCTACGTCGGGCAGCCGGTCGCCGCGGTGGTCGCGAACAGCAGGGCACAGGCTGAGGATGCCGCCGAGCTCGTGGACATCGAGTACGAGCCGCTGGATGTCGTGCTCGATCCGCGCACCGCGGCTACCGCTGCCACGCGGCTGCATGAATGGCTGCCCGACAACGTCCTGATGCGACTGAACACCGGCGCGGGTGACGTGGCTGGCGCGTTCTCTCGCGCGAAACATCGGGTCTCCGGTCGCATCCACATCCCGCGCGTCGCCGCGGCTCCGCTTGAGACGCGCGGCGCGATCGCCCAGTACGACAGCGACGCCGACGTGCTCACCGTGTGGTGCAGCGCGCAGGGGCCACACCGCCCACGCGCCGAGTTGGCCCACATGCTGCGACGACCGGAGGAGCGGATCCGGGTCGTGGTCCCCGACGTGGGTGGTGCGTTCGGTTCCAAGGGCGCCGCCCCTGTCGAGGCGGCGATCGCGGCGCTGGCGGCGATGGACCTTGGTCGCCCAGTGAAGTGGACCGAGGACAGGCTGGAGAACTTCGTCGGGGCGCACCAGGGCCGCTGCCTCGACGCCGACGTCGAGCTGGCGTTAGACGGCAATGGGCGTGTCCTCGCGCTGCGCGCGGAGCTTTTCGTCGACATGGGCGCGTACTTGTACGTCTCGACGCCGATCGCGGGCCAGACGGCGGCGTCCCTGCTCACCGGGCCGTACGCGATCGAGGCGGCGGACGTGCGGCTGCTGGGCGTCGCGACGAACAAGGTGCCGACCGGCCCGTACCGGGGGGCGGGCCGCCCGGAGGCCGCGCTGCTGCTAGAGCGCATGATGGACATCGCGGCGACGGAGGTCGGGATCGATCGGATCGAGCTGCGCAGACGCAACCTCATCGGCCGCGACGGGTTCCCACACACCACGCCGCTCGGACTGACCTACGACTCCGGCGACTATCGCGCCCAGCTGGACCGGGTGCTGGAGAAGGCCGACATCGAGGCGTTGCGGGCGCGCAGGGCCGGCGCGCGCGCGGAAGGCAGGCTCTTCGGCTTCGGGCTCGCGATGTACGTGGAGCGCGCGGGCGGCGGCTGGGAGAGCGCAGAGGTTACGGTGCGACCGGACGGCGGCGTCGTGGTCGGCACCGGTTCGTCACCGCACGGGCAGGGGCATGAGACCACGTTCGCTCAGGTCGTCGCAGACGAACTCGGCGTCGGTATGGAGGACGTGACGATCCGTTGGGGCGATACGGATCTCGTGCCACCTGGGACGGGAACGTTCGGCAGCCGCTCGATGACGATGGGCGGTTCCGCGGTGTTGCTCGCGGCCAGCCGCATCAAGCAGCAGGCGGAACTGCTCGCGGCGCACCTGCTCGGCGTCGAGCGGAACGCGTTGCTGTGGAAGGACGATCGGGTGCGGGTACGCGACGACGAGCGTGGTCTCACGTTGGCGGAGCTGGCCGCGCACTGCCACGACGACGGGCGGGTTCCTGAGCCGCTCCGGCACGGTTTGCACAGTCGCGAGCGGTTCGAGGCACCGTTCGTGTTCTCGGCGGGTGTGCACCTCGCGGTCGTGGAGGTGGAGCGCTCCACAGGCAGGCTGCGGGTGGAGCGGTTGGTCGCCGTCGACGACGTGGGTCGGGTGGTCAACCCGCTGGTCGCCGAGGGGCAGGTAATCGGAGGGAGCGCACAGGGGCTCGGCGAGGCGCTGGTCGAGGAGCTGGTGCACGACGAGTCGGGGCAGCAGGTTACCTCGTCGTTCGCCGACTACGGGCTGTTGACGGCGGCGGACATGCCTCCTGTCGACGCGGAGTTCCTTGAGACGTACTCGCCGCACAACCCACTCGGCATAAAGGGGGTCGGCGAGGGCGGCGCTATCGGCGCACCGGCCGCGGTCGCGAACGCCGTCGCCGACGCGCTCGCCCCACTCGGAGTGCGGCACGTCGATCTGCCGTTCACGGCCGAGAAACTGTGGCGGCTGGTCGCCGAGGCCGAACGGCCCGCGCCCGGTGTACGGGGTCGGGCGGAACCGGTCGAGGCGATCTGCGTGCGAGCGCGTGGTGTCCGGCTCGCCGTGCTCGCCGGGGCGGCCGTCACTCTCGCCGTCGCGGCAGTCATTCTGCGACGCGTGCTGGCACGAGGTGCGCGATGAAGCCCGCGGCCTTCGAGTACGTCGCGCCCACGACGGTCGACGAGACGCTCGACGTGCTCGCCAAGCACGGGGAAGACGCCAAGATCCTCGCGGGTGGCCAGAGCCTGGTGCCGTTGCTCAACTTCCGCATGGCACGCCCGGCGTTGCTCGTCGACGTCAACGGGGTCGACGGGCTCGACGGGGTCTACCGCGAGGACGGGACGTTGTATCTCGGCGCGCGGACGAGGGAGGCCGTGCTGGAGCGTTCCGCTGTTGTCGGAGAGCACTGGCCGGTGCTCTCCGAGGCCGCGGGGCAGATCGGTCACCCCGCGATCCGCAACCGGGGGACCGTCGGGGGGTCGGTGGCGCACGCGGATCCCGCCGCGGAGTTGCCGGTCGTGCTCACCGCGCTGGACGCCCGGTTCCGTATGCGGTCGGCCGCCGGGGAGCGCACGCTGGATGCTGCCTCATTCTTCGTCTCCTACCTCACCACGGCGCTGCGACCCGACGAGCTACTCGTCGAGATCCAGGTGCCCGCGCTCGGGGAGACAACCGGCTGTGCGTTCCGCGAATACGCCCGCCTGCACGGCGACTTCGCGCTGGCCGGTGCGGCCGCGGTGGTCGACCTCGACGCACGGGGCCGCTGTGGCCGGGTCCGGCTGGCGCTGCTCGGCGCGGGCGGCACCCCGGTGCGCGCGCATGCCGCGGAGGACGCCCTTCTCGGGAGGACCCCGGACGACTCGGAGTGTGCGCGGGCGGCGGACCTCGCGGCGTCCGAATCCGAACCGCCGTCGCCGGTCGACCATCGCCGCGCGCTGCTTGCCGAGTTCGCGCGGCGCGCACTCGTGACGGCAGCCGGCCGAGCACGGAAGGATGGCAAGCGATGACTGAGCGGATCCGGGTGCGCGTCAACAGCCGCGAGCACACTGCGGACGTCGAGCCGCGCACGCTGCTCTCGGACTTCCTGCGGCACGATCTCGGCCTGCACGGCACG
>JBOHEL010000132.1:0-10534 GCA_050700995.1 Sciscionella sp.
GCGGAATGGTTGAGCGTTCAACTGTGTTGATGGGCACTGAGAACGTTCAGCCGACCCGGGAGTGAACATGACGACCACAGAGGCCCCCGACCTGATCGAGATCGATCGCACCGCGCAGGACCTGCTCTTCCGCCAGGCGCGCACCGCTAACAGCTTCAGTGACGAACCCGTCAGCGACGAGCAGCTCGCCGCTGTGTACGAGCTGACCAAATGGGCGCCGACCTCGATGAACAATCAGCCGTTGCGCATCACGGTCCTACGCTCCGAGCCGGCGCGGCGCAGGCTGCTGCCGCTGCTGTCCGAGGGGAACCGCACGAAGACCGACGCTGCCCCGGTGACGGTGATACTGGCAGCTGACACGGAGTTCCATGAGCGCTTGCCCGAGGTTTTCCCGCACGCGCCTGACGCCAAGAACATGTTCGCCGACGCAGAAGCACGTGCGCGCACGGCGAAGCTCAACGCGCTGTTACAGGTCGGGTACTTCATCATCGGGGTCAGGGCCGCTGGGCTCGCCGCCGGGCCGATGACCGGCTTCGACGCCGAGGCTGTTGACCGCGAGTTCTATCCTGAGGGCACCCGCAAGTCTCTGGTCGTGGTGAATATCGGCAAGCCCGGCGAGGACGCGTGGTTCGGCCGGTTGCCGCGACTGGCGCACCAGGACGTGCTCACCACGCTCTGAGCGCGCACGGAGTCGGGTAAACCGGTGGCCGGGCTGTGGGTCAGGGCGGATACGATTGCCCTGCCCCATCATTCATGCCAGGTCAGGAGTCGTCGTGCCGCAGCCAACAGTCGCAGTCGAGCAAGGATCGCGCCTGCTGGTCGAAGCGGGCACTACGGCGGGTGCGGCCGTCCGCGCGGCTGGGTTGCCTGGCAAGGGCTCCGAGGCGGTGGTGGTCGTCCGGGAGCCGGGAGGCATGCTGCGCGATCTGGCGTGGGCGCCAGAGCAAGCGGTCGAGGTCGAGGCGGTAGCGGCGGACTCCGAAGCGGGCCGGAGCGTGATCCGGCATTCCTGCGCGCACGTGCTGGCACAGGCGGTGCAGCACATGTTCCCCGAGGCCAAACTCGGCATCGGTCCGCCCATCACCGACGGCTTCTACTACGACTTCGACGTCGCGCGCCCGTTCACCCCCGATGACCTGCAGGCGCTGGAGAAGCGCATGAAGCAGATCATCAAAGGTGCGCAGCGATTCTCCCGCCGCGTGCTGGCTTCTGTGGAAGCCGCGAAGGCCGAACTGGCGGACGAGCCGTACAAGCTCGAACTCGTCGACCTCAAGTCCGATGTGGACACATCTGAGGTGATGGAACTCGGCGGGAACGAGCTCACCGCCTACGACAACCTCGACCCACGATCCGGTGAGCGGGTGTGGGGCGACCTGTGCCGCGGCCCGCACATCCCCACCACCAAGCACATTCCGGCGTTCAAGCTGATGCGCAGCGCAGCGGCCTACTGGCGGGGCAACGAGAACAACCCGCAGCTGCAGCGCATCTACGGCTCCGCATGGGAGTCGCAGGAAAAGCTGGACGAGCACCTGGAAATGCTCGCCGAGGCCGAGCGCAGGGACCACCGCAAGATCGGCGCCGAGCTCGATTTGTTCAGCTTCCCCGAGGAAATCGGTTCCGGGCTTGCGGTGTTCCATCCGAAGGGCGGAATTATCCGCCGTGAGCTGGAGAACTACTCGCGGCAGCGGCACATCGACGCGGGCTACGAGTTCGTCAACACCCCGCACCTCAGCAAAGAAGGGCTGTTCCACACCTCAGGACACCTGCCGTACTACGCGGACACCATGTTTCCGCCGCTGTCCTTCGAGAACGAGGACTACTACCTCAAGGCCATGAACTGCCCCATGCACAACCTGATCTTCCGCTCGCGCGGGCGGTCGTATCGGGAGCTGCCGCTGCGGTTGTTCGAATTCGGCACCGTGTACCGCTACGAGAAGTCCGGGGTGGTGCACGGCCTGACCAGGGTCCGCGGCCTGACCATGGACGACGCGCACATCTACTGCACCAAGGAGCAAATGCCAGGCGAGCTGCGTTCGTTGCTGCGGTTCGTGCTCGAACTGCTGGCCGACTACGGCCTCGCCGACTTCTACCTCGAACTGTCCACTCGCGACGACTCGCCGAAGTTCATCGGCGATCCGCGGGAGTGGGAGGACGCCACCGAGACGTTGCGCCAGGCAGCCGAGGATTCCGGGCTGGATCTGGTGCCCGATCCGGGTGGCGCCGCCTACTACGGGCCGAAGATCTCGGTGCAGGCCAAGGACGCGATCGGGCGGTCGTGGCAGATGTCCACCATCCAGCTGGATTTCAACCAGCCCAAGCGTTTCGAGCTGGAATACACGGCGACCGACGGATCCAAGCAATGCCCGATAATGATCCACCGTGCGCTGTTCGGCTCCATCGAGCGGTTCTTTGGGGTGCTGACCGAGCACTACGCAGGGATGTTTCCGGCATGGCTCGCGCCGGTGCAGGTCGTCGGAATCCCCATCGCGGACGAACATGTGCCACACCTGGAAACCGTGGCGAAAGCGTTGCGAAGCAAGGGAATCCGGGTAGATGTTGACACCAGCGGCGACCGGATGCAGAAGAAGATCCGGACGCACACCACGCAGAAAGTACCGTTCCTGCTACTGGCAGGCGGCAAGGATGTCGAGGCGGGCGCGGTGTCCTTCCGCTTCCATGACGGCAGTCAGATCAACGGCGTCGACGTGGACAGTGCGGTGACCTCGATTGCGGAATGGATAGGCGGAAGGGAGAACGCCGCGCCCGGTGCTGACACCTTCAAGGTCGGCTCGTGACAGAACCAGGCAGCAGGGCGGAACTCGTCGAACAGCAGGGCGTCGGGATCGAGGACGCGCTGCAGCGGCTGTGGACGCCGCACCGGATGGCCTATATCCAAGGCCAGGACAAGCCTGCCGACGACGGCCGCACCGGCTGCCCGTTCTGCCTGCTGGTGGAACTGCCCGATGCCGACGGGCTCGTCGTGGCGCGCGGCGAGTTGGTGTACGCGGTGCTGAACCTCTACCCGTACAACCCAGGCCACTTGATGGTGGTGCCCTACCGCCACGTCGCCGACTACCCCGACCTCGATTCGCGAGAGACGACTGAACTCGCGGAGTTCACCCAGCATGCCATGCGGGTGGCTCGCAGCGTGTCCGCGCCGCATGGCTTCAACATCGGAATGAACCAGGGCGTCGTCGCCGGTGCGGGTATCGCCGCGCACCTGCACCAACATGTGGTGCCGCGCTGGGGCGGCGACAACAACTTCATGCCGGTGGTTGGCCACACCAAGGTGCTGCCGCAACTGCTCGGCGATACCAGAACCCTGCTGGCCGACGCGTGGTGAGCAGCCAACGTGAGGTTGATGCTGACAACGTGCTCCAACCTCACGTTGGCTGCCGCCGGCACAGCTCAGGCCTGCCTGGTGGCCTCGACCTCGAGCTCGATCGTGATCTTGTTGCCGAGCGCGCCCTGCGCACCGCTGATGCCGAAGTCCCTGCGGTCGAGTGTGGTGGTGGCCGAGACGCCGATCGTAGGGGCCCCGGTCGGGCCGTCGGCGAAACCGCCGAGTTCGGCGTTGAGATCGACCTGCTTCGTCACGCCGTGGATCGTGAGGTCACCGGTGATGATGTAGTCGTCACCGTCCGCGCGGATACCGGTCGATGCGAACGTCCACTCGGAGTGCTCGTCGGTGTGCAGGAAGTCCTCGCTGCGCACATGCGCGTCGCGCTGCGCGTCGTTCGTGTTGAGCGAGGCCGCGTCGATCGTGATGTTGACCGAGGATTCCAGGATGTCCTCCGCGGTGACGATCTGGCCCGTGAACTTGTCGAACCGGCCGCGCACCTTGGCGAGGCCGAGGTGCCGCACCGCGAACGCCACCTCCGTGTGCACGGGGTCGATCTCCCAGCTCGTCGGTACGTATCCGGGCACGGTCATGTCGTCCTCCTAGTTTGATTGAGCGTTCAACAATAACGATAGCACGTCATGTTGAGCATTCAACAGTTCGGGTAGGATGGATGTTATGGCGCAGGTGCGGTGGCTCAGTGACCAGGAACAGCAGGTCTGGCGGTCGTTCCTAGCCGCGACCCAGCGAGTCAACGACCATCTGGGTCACCAGATGCAGCGGGACAGCGGGATGCCAACCACCTACTACAAGATCCTTGTCGAGCTGTCCGAGGCGGAGAACAGCACGATGCGGATGAGTGAGCTCGCCGTCGCGTGTCACTCCTCACGCAGCAGGCTGTCACACGCGATCGCCCGGCTGGAAGCTAACGGCTGGGTATGCAGGGAAGGCTGCCCTACAGACAAGCGCGGCTCCTTCGCACTACTGACGGACCACGGTCTCGCGGCCCTGCGGGATGCGGCTCCTGGGCACGCCACGGCGGTCCGGGAGGCTGTTTTCGACGTGCTCACCCCGGCACAGGTCGAGCAGTTGGGTGCCATCCTCACCGCGATCAGCCAGGGCCCAGCCGCCGAGTGCGCCCGCGCGCAGGCAGCGGCCTGCGAGGCTGCGGACCTGGAACTCGCCTGAAGGCACGGTGTGACTGCTTGCGCGGGCGGCACGGCCGTTACGCTGCGATGACCAGAAACCCCACTGCTAGGTGAACCGCCAACACCATGCTCAATATCTTTGCTCGCGCCTCGGTCTCGCGCGTCACCGACCCGGTCGGCGCGTGGCTGGTCCAGCGTGGCCTCACGCCGAACGCGATGACAATCGTGGGCGCGCTGTGCTCGGTCGCCGCCGCCCTCATCTTCTTCCCGAGGGGATGGTTGCTGGCGGGCACGTTCACGGTATGGGCATTCGCCATGTTCGACCTGCTCGACGGTGCGATGGCCCGCGCGGCAGGTCGCAGCACGAAGTTCGGTGCGGTACTCGATGCCAGCTGTGATCGCATCGCTGACGGTGCGCTGCTCGGTGCGATGGCATGGTGGTGTTTCGCGATCGCGCACAATCAGCTGGCAACCGCTGCCGCGCTGGTGTGCCTGGTCAGCGCGCAGGTGATCTCGTATGTGAAGGCGCGTGCGGACGCCGCAGGCCTTGCGGCCGACGGTGGTCTGGTGGAACGCGCGGAGCGGTTGATCATCGCGCTCGCCGGCACCGGGCTGCAGGGCTTCGGGGTGCCCTACGCCGTCGTGGTGGCGCTCTGCCTGCTCGCGGTGCTCTCGGTTATCACGGTCGGCCAGCGTCTGTGGGCTGTGCGATGCTCGGCGAGGGAGGCGGGTGTGCTGTGATCGCGGGTCTCGGCGAGCGGCTGTCCGATCTGGGGTATGCGGCGGGCTGGCTGGGTGTGCGCGCGCTGCCGGAGCCGGTGGCGCGGGCGCTGTTCGCTTACGGCGCGGACATGGCGGGGCGGCATCCCGGCGAAGGTGTAGGGCAGTTGCGGCGCAATCTCGCGAGGGTGGTACCCAAAGCGGGTGAGGCCGAGCTGGACGATCTCCTCGGCGCGGCGCTGCGTTCCTACGCCCGCTACTGGCGTGAGGTATTCCGGTTGCCCGCGATGGATCCCGCAGCGGTGTCCCGCGAGGCGGAGCGCCACTTGACAGGGATCGGGAACCTCGACGCCGCCCTTGCGGCGGGCAACGGTGCGGTCATCGCGCTCTCCCACAGCGGGAACTGGGATGTGGCCGGGATGTTCCTGGTGCGACACTCAGGCACATTCACGACTGTCGTAGAGCGGTTGCGGCCGGAGTCGCTCTACCGCCGGTTCGTTGCTTACCGGGAGTCGCTCGGTTTCGAGGTGCTGCCGCTGGCCGAGGCTGGCAGCGGGCCGACAAGGACCCTGTTGCGCCGACTGCGGGAGAACCGGGTGGTATGTCTCGTCGCCGACCGCGACCTCTCCACCACCGGCGTGGACGTGAACTTCTTCTCCGAGCGCACCAGGATGCCTGCCGGACCGGCGCACCTCGCAGCGATAACCGGAGCTGCCCTGCTCCCAGTCGGTTGCTGGTACACCGACTCGGGCTGGGGTTTCCGGGTGCATCCGAGGATCGCTGTGCACAACCGTGCCGCGGTGTCTGCGGCGACCCAGGCGATGGCGGACAGCTTCGCGGGTGATATCGCGGCCCATCCCGCGGACTGGCACATGATGCAGAAGCTGTGGCTTGCCGACCTGTCACCGCGGCATCGCGACGCACTGGACGAGGGCGACCAGCGGAGTAGGGGCGAGAGGCGGTGAGGGTCGGCGTGGTGTCGCCGTACTCCTTCGGGGTGCCAGGAGGAGTACAGGGCCACATCGTCGATCTCGCTCACGCGGTACGTGCGCTCGGGCACGAGGTAGACGTGCTGGCACCCGCGGAGGAGGACGCCGAACTGCCGGATTTCGTCACGGCGGTAGGCCGTTCGGTCGGCATTCCGTACAACGGGTCCGTCGCACGGCTGTCCTTCGGTCCGGTCTCCTTCGCCAGGGTGCGCCGCTGGATCTCCGAACACGATTTCGACGTACTGCACCTGCACGAACCGACCGCACCGAGCCTCTCGATGCTGGCACTGATGGTTGCCGACGGACCCATCGTCGCCACGTTCCACACGGCCAACCCGCGCTCGCGCGCGCTCTCGGCGTTTCAGTCGGTGCTGCAACCCTTCCTGGAAAAGATCACCGCGCGTATCGCGGTCTCGGAACTGGCACGGCGAGTGCAGGTCGAGCACCTCGGCGGGGACGCCGTGGAGATACCCAACGGGGTGGACGTCGGCTTCTACTCCAACGCGACACCGCTGCGCGGCTATCCCCGAGACGGCGGCACCATCGGTTTCGTCGGTCGTTTCAACGAACCGCGCAAGGGCATGCCGGTATTGCTTCAGGCGGCACGCCAGTTGCTGCCGAGCTGGCCGGAGCTGCGCTTGCTCGTGGTGGGCGGCGGCGACGCGGCCGCGCTGCGTAGGGCAGCGGGTTACGAGCTGGCGGAGCATCTGGTACTGCTTGGCAGTGTGGACGATGAGACCAAGGCAGGCATGCTGCGCGGCGTCGATGTGTACTGCGCGCCGAACACCGGGGGGGAGAGCTTCGGCATGGTCCTCACCGAGGCTATGGCGGCAGGTGCGTGCGTGGTGGCCAGCGATCTGGATGCCTTCCGGAGGGTGCTCGGGGGCGGAGACGCCGGCGTGCTTGTGCCCGCGGCAGACGCGGCCGCGCTCGCGGCAGCACTGCGACAGGTGCTCGCAGACCCTGAGCGGCGGCGGCGCCTGCAAGGCGCGGCAGGCACCAGGGTGGCCGCGTTCGACTGGCCTGTGGTCGCAGAACAGGTGATCAGGGTCTACGAGACAGCGGTGGCAGCCACCCCTGGACGGGTACACGAGGCGGGTGAGGCGGCCCCGTGAGCACCGGATGGCTGATCGTCACACTGGTCGCGCTGGCGATCGTGGTGCTCGTCATCGTGCCGTACCTGGTGGCGACGGCACACCGGCTGGACCGGCTGCACGTGCGGACCGACGCCGCCTGGGCGGGGCTGGACGCCGCCCTCGCTCGCCGTGCGGTCATCGCGCGGGCGGCGATCGCAGGCGGTCTCGATGGAGAGCTCACGGACGATCGGGCGAACGCGCTGCGGGAGGCCGCGGACGCGGCGGAATCGGCGCCGAGGCTCGACCGCGAGGCCGCCGAGAATGAGCTCACCCGTGCGTTGGCAGGCGTGGACAGGGCGCGACTGCCCAAGGCGATCGCGGCGGAATTCATCGAAGCCGAGCATCGGATGATGCTCGCACGGCGGGTACATAACGACGCCGTGCGCGACACTCTCGCCCTGCGCGGGCGGCGTGTGGTGCGCTGGCTGAAACTGGCCGGCACCGCGGCGGAGCCCGCGTACTTCGAGATCGCCGAGCCGCAGGGCGCCACGCCGAGCGAGAACGGTGCGCGCCATCGGCGCTCGGCGCGGGTGCTGCTGATCGACGGCGAGGACCGGTTGCTGCTGTTCCGAGGGCACGAACCGCGCCACCCCGCAAGCCCGCTGTGGTTCACAACCGGTGGCGGTGTCGAGTTCGGTGAGCAACTGCGCGAGACGGCGGTACGCGAGGTTCGGGAGGAGACCGGCATCGTGCTGAAACCCGATGGGCTGACCGGCCCGGTGTGGCGTAGGCAGGTGCGTTTGACCTGGGACGGTGTACCGCTGCGATCCGACGAGTGGTTCTTCCTCGCGCGGGTCGAGCGCAACGTGGTGAACACCTCCGGCACCACGAGACAAGAGCGCTCGATCCTGGAGGGGCACCGATGGTGGAAGCCCACCGAGTTGGCGACCACGACGGAGGCCGTCTATCCCGAGCAGTTGGGGGAGCTACTGCCTGGCCTGCTCGCCGACGGCTGGGACGGCCAGGTCAGGCAAGTGCGCTAAGCGCTCACTCCGGCAGCGGCCGCGTCCAGCGCAAGCCGGGAACCGGGCGAAGCCACGGTCTGTGGTGACCAACCCTCCTGGCGGAATGCGTACACCAGGACGTTGATGTCAGCGATCAGCATGGTTGAGCTGGTTGTCGCCGAGCACCTCTGCCAGATGTTCGCTGTCCTCCAGGTCGATGCCGGGACGCAGGCCCGAGTCGCGGCCGACAGGTAGCGAGAACGGGGCCTGCGCCTGCGCCACATCGGCTTGCCTTGTCAGCAGCACGCGCAGCGCGTCCTCCAGCACCGAACCGACGGTGCGATGCCTGCGGTTCGTGGCGCGCGAGCTAATCCGGCAACGGCTCGTAGCGCGCGAAATGCCGGGAGAAGCTGGCGGTGCCCGAGGTGAGCGAGCGGATGTCGATGGCGTAGCGCAGCAGTTCGCTGGCTGGCACATCGGCGCGTACCACCGTCTGCCCGTCGACACCGGGCTCGGTGCCGAGTACCCGGCCACGGCGAGAGGCGAGATCGCCGAGGATCGTGCCGAGATGGTCGTCAGGGACGTGCACCGCGACCTCATCCAGCGGTTCCAACAGTGCGACGTGCCCGTTCGCGGCGGCGTCCTTCAGCGCCAGCGCGGCAGCCGTCTGAAACGCCGCGTCGGAAGAGTCGACGCTGTGGGCCTTGCCGTCAAGCAGCGCCACCCTGACGTCCACAACGGGGTTGCCGTCGCCCAGTCCCACCGCGAGTTGCGCTCGCACCCCCTTCTCCACGCTGTAGATGAACTGGTGCGGGATCGCTCCGCCTACGATCCTGTCGACGAACTCAAAGCCGGTGCCCCTTGGCAGTGGCGCTACCTCGATATCGCAGACCGCGTACTGGCCGTGGCCGCCGGACTGCTTGACATGCCTGCCGTGGCCCTTCGCCGTGGCGCCGAAGGTGGCGCGTAACGGCACCTTGACGTCTTCGGTGTCGATCTCCGCGCCTCCCGCCCGCAACCGTGCCAGCACCACGTCAGCGTGCGCCTCGCCCATGCACCACAACACCAGCTGGTTGGTCTCCGGATTGCGCTCCATGCGCAACGTCGGATCGCCCGCCACCAGCCGCGCCAGGTTCTTGGCTAGCGCGTCCTCGTCGCTGCGGCTGTGTGCGATCACCGCCGTCGGCAGCAACGGCTCCGGCATCGGCCACGGGGACATCAGTATCGGTTCCTCCGGGGAGGAGATGGTGTCCCCAGTCTCCGCGGAGCCGATCTTCGTCAGCGCGCACACATCGCCCGCGACGCAGCTGGACACCTCGCGCAGGGTGGCGCCGAATGGCGAATAAATATGCGCGACACGCTCGTCGGTGTCATGGTCGGAGTGTCCCCGGTCAGCCAGCCCGTGCCCGGAGACATGCACCGGGTGCTCCGGTCGCAGGGTGCCTGAGAACACCCGCACCAGAGATACCCGCCCGACGTAGGAGTCGACGGCGGTTCGCACCACTTCGGCCGCGAGCGGGCCCTGCGGGTCGGCGGTGAGCGTGCCGCGTGGCTTGCCGTCCGGGTCTGTCGTGCTCGGCAGCAGATGCTCCGCGGGTGACGGGAACGCGCGCACGATGCCGTCGAGCACCTCCGCGATGCCGACGCCGGTCGTCGCGCACACCGGTATCACCGGGTGAAACGAGCCGCGCGCCACGGCTTTCTCCAGGTCCGCGACGAGTGTCGCCTGGTCGATGTCCTCGCCACCGAGGTAGCGGTCCATCAGTGTTTCGTCCTCGCTCTCGGCGATGATCCCCTCGATCAGTTCGTTGCGGGCGGCGTTGACCCGCTCCTGCTGGGTGGGATCTGGCTCGGTGACCTGTGGCGGGTAACCACCGGAGTAGTCGTAGTAACGGTGCGTCAGTAGTCCGATCAACCCGGTGCCCTCGCTGGAGGGCAGGTACAGCGGCAATACCCCAGCGCCGAACATGCGCTGGCAGGCTGTGATCTCTGATTCCGGGTTGGCCCTCGGATGGTCAAGCCGGGAGATCACCACGGCGCGCGGCATCCCCACGGCCGCACATTCGTGCCACAGCGCGGCGGTCGCGGCGTCAACACCCTCGGCGGCGCACACCACGAACATCGCGGCGTCCGCGGCGCGCAGGCCCGCTCGCAGCTCGCCGACGAAGTCGGCGTATCCCGGTGTGTCGATCAGGTTGATCTTGACGTCGGAGTGCCGTAGCGGAGCGACCGCCAGCCCGACAGACCGCTGCTGCCG
>JBOHEL010000133.1:0-10512 GCA_050700995.1 Sciscionella sp.
GGCCTGTGAGCGCTCGACCTGATTGGCTGATTTGCGACCGGATTGCTGTTCTGTGCGGGTGTAGTTACGCATTGTTGAAGGACGGGCCGCAGGTTCGACGCCACGGGGGTGCGTCGAGAATGCGGTGAGGTGATATATGCGTCACCGCAGCCAGGCCCAAGCGAGGCCCAAGCGCGTCCGCGAGCGCGACGATGTGCTCGATGCGGAGTTGTGTAGCTACCAAGCGATTAAGGATCGTGGGGCAGAGTGCGAACAGTGGGGGCGCCTACCCTGTGGTGCGCCGGAGGCCAATCCGTGTAAGCAAGCCGACCTTGCGGAATCGCTGACACACGCCCGGTGGGCATAACGTGCATTCCGTGCCTGCGCGGTAGTGCTCGTGGGCCGCTCGGGCGTGTCCGCATCGGCAACTATCGTCCACCGCCGAATGCTCCCTCGCTCTCCTCACGACCACTCCCTTGCAGACTTCGCGCGTAGACAGCTTATCGACAGTGCTTGCGCTTCGTGAGACGACGTCAGTGGGACGTCAGTGGGGCAGCGTTGCACACCGTGATCTTGGATCGGTAGTTGACCGAACGAGAGGTTGGGCAGGAAGGCTGTGACGAGATCGTGCCGGTACAGCACGGATGCTGGCAGGTCACCAGGGCAGTCGGGGGTGAAGCGTGGGTGTCTGCCGTGCTGGCGGCCTTGGCGACCAGAGTGTGCAGGTGCCGGTCTGAGGCATGGACTCCGGGCGTGCCTAGCGAAGCGCGACAACCTGCGGCGCGGCGTGCTGATCGGGCACCGTTAGATTTGCTGTGAGGCGCTGGCCTGCCACAATGGGCACCTCGGCGTTCCAGGTTTGGCCAGGTTTGAGAGTGAGGTTCCAGGTCGCGGATGGTGCGGCGCCCCTGCGTAGCACGAGGTGGAAGTCCCTGCTCCCGGAGAAGTCGTTGCGGACACCCACGCTGGCTTGACCGCTGGTCTGTGCGGGTACGAGCCAAAGCTGTGCGAAGTGGGAGGTGTGTGCTGCGCTTGCGCTGGCGCGGGCCACTGCAATCGCTGTGCCGATGACGATGACCGTGGCGAGCGTGTAACCTGCGGGCTTGAGTGCTCGATGTCTAGTTGCACGCAGGCTCATGCGCGGAGCCTGTCCCTCGATTCCATGCTTAGGCGAACGCGCGGGCGGGGCCGTGGAGTGACTTGGGTGTCGTCGTACACGCCGCCTTCGGATGGTGGCAGAGGCGGCAAGAGCGAGTAGCGTGACGGTGGCGAGCCAGATCGTCCACGTCAGGTGGGTCAGGCCCGCGCGTGTGAGATTGAGCAGAAGCCCGCCCGTGACGGCGACGACCAGGCTCAAACTGACCGACCACATCCCCTGCCACATTAGGGATGTCATGTGGGCCGGTCGGGTGCGCACGACAGGGAGCAGCAGTGTCGAGACCGCGTATCCGGGTAGTAGCAGCACGAGCGGTAGGCCAGACGTGATCTGGATCGCGGTCCGGATCACATCGTTGATCGGAGCGATGTCGGTGGCAATGAGCACGGCGGTGGCCGTGAGGGTGGCACCCGCTGTGAGGCTGAGGTCTGTGAGGTCATGGCGCATGATGGTCCACCGGGAGTTCGTAGATGATGATGTTGCCGCTGTCGTAGATCCGGTCGACCCCGGGTATGGAGTCGAATTTCGTGAGGTTGGACAGCGGTATCGGTGAGATGTCGTTCGACGAGGGTGCCGGGAAATACCCGCCAGCGACAGCCTTGTAGCGGCTGGTGCGCAAGTCTACGACCACGTAACGGACAGCATTCTGCTGTGCCAACGTCGACATGGCAGGGGTGTACTCGGAGCTGTTGTACAGGTCGTTCACGCCGCTGACGACGTCTTGGTCTCCGTAGGATCCGAGTAGCACATAGTTGGTGAAATCGGCGGACATCCGGTTGCTGGATCCAAGGACCCTCCTCGCCCAGGTCGCGGTGGCGACGCCCTCGGGGGTGATTCCACTTTCGAAGCCGTCGACTACGTACCGTCCAGGCAGGCGCTCCCAGTAGGCTGGCCAGCCTGCCGCCAGTCCGCCGAAGAGCAGGATTGCGATAGCGATCGTGACGACGACTGAGGTGTGTGCCTGGCGCAGTCGGCCGATCGATGGCAACGTCGCTTGCCCGAGCCAAGCCAGCGCCATGGCCAGCGTGTAACCGATGGGTATGTAGAGGTAGGTCAATGAGCGCCCGGCGAGTTCCGCGCCGTCGGGCATCGTCAGTCGCAGCAGCGCGATCACGTAGTAGCAGGCTGACCCGGAGGCCAGCGCCAGCGCCCATATGTTCTGTCGTTGGGTCCGCCAGATGTGCCGCCAGCCGAACGGCAACCCTATGGTGACGAGTGCGGCCGAGGCGTAGTTGGCGAATTGGTCCGCGAGCGGTCCTCCGGGTGCGGCGCTGTGGGAAGACGGCTGCACGGTGATCACGCCGCTGATGCCGCTCATGAAATTGCGGATTGCGGGCTGCAGGTAGGTCGTCGTCAAGGGGGCGACAGCGAGCACCCACACCATGATCGCGCACATCGACAGGGTGGCGAGCAACAGGATCCGTCCCTCAGCGGAGCGCGCTATCGTGGCCATCCGGCGTCGTCGCCTGCTGGCGACAGCGGTGAGGACAAGCAGTAATAGCGTCGCAGTCAGCACGTAGCTCGTGACATGGTGGGTGACGACGGTGGTGAGAACCAGGATTATTGCAAGCACCCGCCACTGGATACCCTGGGTGCGTCCGGGCTCGGCGCTGATCTGCAGCACTGTCACGAGTGTTAGGCCAAGGAACGCCAGCGCGAGCGTCTGGTAGCCGAAAATGGCGTCAAATACCTGGTAGTGCGGGTTCGTGGCGTATATCGTGCACGCCGCGACCGCGACCCGCGGCGACCCGCTGACCTGCGCGAAGATCAGGTAGAGGGCGGTCGCCAGCAACAGGTGGGCGGCGGCCGCGACGATCAGACCCGCGACGAAGATTGATAACCCGGTGGTCGATACGAGGGCGCCGGTCACCACCTCGAGCGCAGGGTAGCCGGGACTGATCGGAAGCAGGTGGTTCACGCCGAACAGGTGTCCCGTGGCCAGGAGATCGGTGGTGCTGCGCCAATGCTGCAGTTCATCGGGGAATCGGAACTGCAGGGGGCTGTAGATGTACTTCACCAGGTAAGTGGCCGCCGCCAGTCCGACTACCAGGGCGGCACCCTCGACCTTGCCTGGGCCCGAGCGGCTAACTACCCGCAGTACGGCCGGAGCGAACAAGACGACTTCGCCGACCCAGTAGACAGCGACCCACAACGCACTGGTGGACCCACTCCTGCCTGCAGCGTAGGCGATCGAGATGATCAGCACGCCCGCAGCCATGATCAGGACACTCTGACCGAGCTCCATTCGCGTATGACGGGGCCAGCGCGTGGCGTTATGCGCGCCAGGAGCGTGGATGGCACGGGCCAGTAACGCTGTCACGAGCACACACCACCCGCTGCGAGATCGATACCAGCCGGTGAGCTTTGGCGGCGCGGGCGACGGCGCCATGCCTGCCAGAGCAGCCGCTTGGCCTCGGCGACCTGTCGGGACCTCGCCGTAGGCACGGTCTCCAATAGTCGCTGCAGTGTTGCGACCTCGGTACCGCCTGTGACACTGAGCCGCGGCACCGTCAGGAACTCACTACCGGGATCCCATGCGAGTTCCTTGACCGTACAAGCCGATGCGAAGCCCGCGTCGGCGACTGCTTCGGTCACGACGCGGCTAAAGTAACCGAAGGGGTAGGCGAACGAAGTCACCGGGACGCCGAGCCGGTCTGTCAGTTCGCCGCGCGACCGGGTCACCTCCTCGCGGATCTCCAGCGGGGAGAGCATGTCGAGCTCGGGATGAGTGTGGCTGTGGGCCCCGATCTCGATCCCGGCGGCAGTCACCTCCGCGAGCTGCGACCACGACAGCATCGGCCGATCGCCATTCTCGTCGGCGCATGTCCAGGTGGCGATGCCACCTACGTGGCCGGTAGTCACATACAGCGTTGCCGTGAACCCGTACTTGTTCAGTACCGGGAGCGCTTGGTCATGAAAGTCGGCGTAGCCGTCGTCGAAGGTCAGCACCACTGAGCCGGGTGGGCAGGCGGCACCCTGGGCGCGTAGTTCCATGACCTGGGTAACGGTGAGCGTGCGGCACCCGCGGTGGGCCAGCAGCGCCATGTGCTTGGCGAACAGCCGCGGATGCAGCGTGAAGCGGGAGAAACCCGGAGCGGCGCGAGTTCCGAGCGCGTGATACATCAGGATAGGCACGGCGCGGCTGTCGACGTCCCTGCGGGGCGTTCGCGTCGTCGGGCCGGAGTTAGTCACCGTGGCCTCGGCGAATATGCGCGTCGAGGATGTCGAGCACCTCGCCGTCCTGGGCCGGGTTGAACTTTCGAGCCCAGTGGGCGCCGCTGGCGAGCATCGCGTCCAGGTCCCCGACACCGAGCACCTTGGAGTGATTGTTCCTGGAGTTGGTCAGGTCGATGTAGCGCCTTGCGTTGTGATCGAACCGAAACTTGCCGGAGTTGACGAGTACGGTCTGCAGGAACACCTCTTCTGGTGCGAGTGTGGTGCGGAAAAAGTCGACGATCTCTGGGTTGTCCCTAGCGAACTCGCGCACGTAGTGCACGCACGCAACTGATAAGGTGCTGAAGAACCAGCCTCCGTAACAGAGAAATGCGTCGGTGAACGGAACCTCTTTCCTGCGCACCCCTGCCGCGGAGAATGCGAGGCTCAGCCGAATCCACGGCTGGAGGAGATTGAGCCCCATTAGCGGCCGCAGCCAGCGTTGCTTAGCCGTCGTCGGCCTGCCGAACCGCCGGTGCCGATACAGGTAGCGGACGGTAGCATCGGAGGTGTCGGTGAGGTCGAAATGCGCCCCTGCCCCCAGGTCCGCGCCTGGCGGCATGCGATCAGGGAATACCGGTGCGTAGAGCAGATACCCGTCGACGTCGCTGTGGGCGAGCGTGTGCTCGATCTCTGCGATCGGTCTCAGCGGGTAATCCTGGCCGGTGATGTTCTCCAGCCAGTCGAAAGCAACCTCGTGCTCGGTCAGCCAGTCGATTGCCGCGAAGTAACGGTCGAGGTGCGAGAAGTCGCCGTATCCACCGGGTTCGACGAAGACATGCACGCCTGGCATTGCCTCCAATCTGGCGATGTCCAGCGGCGGGCCCGCAGCGTCATGGCTGATCAGCACGACGCTGTTGGGGCTGCCGTCCTTGATCACTTTGACGAGTCGTGTCAGCTGCGAGGGGAGGGTATGGGACTGCAAGTAGTAGCAGACACGCACTTGCTCGGATCTGATCTCACGTTCCGGCATGGACGCCTCCCTCATTGTTGTTGGACGTTGCGGTATCGGGGCGTCGGGGACGTCGGTGCTGCGATTCACGGGGATGTGGGCGCCTGCCCTTTTCTCGTGCGGCCGCCCACACCGCAGGGAGCACCGCGATGCCCTCAGCACACATCACGATCAGTAGTGCGATCGACAGACCCCGCAGCCCGTCCAGCAGGGCACCAGTCGCGGTCCCGGCCAGCCGGGCAACGCAGGTGACCGTGGCGTATCGGGCGGCGCGCGTGATCTGCTCGTGCACCCTGCACAGTGCGATGTAGTGGTTCTTCACCACCGAACCGAAGTAGCCCAGCAGCAGGATTTGCATCGGCGTGGTGGCGTCACTGGCGTAAGCGGAGCCGAACAATTGCAACAGCGGATGCGCGATGACGATCAGCAACGGCACGCCGAGCAGCCCGCCAAGCATGGAGATCCGCAGCGTGACGCGCAGCTTGGCTGCCAGCCCGCGCGGGTCCGCGCTGCCAACGGCGTAGAGGGCGGTGGTGAAGTGGTGCGGTATCAGAGACGTGATCACGACGATCGTCCAGGCAACATAGAATGCGCCGCTCGCGGTGGCGGACACCAGCCCGGTGACGATCATGGGCAGCGCCAGCCGGGGAGCCTGAAGGGCGTTGTTCAGCCATGTGTTGTTTAGACTGGACCGGCCGAGGTTGCGCAGTGCCTTCCATTGCGGCGCTGCCATCATCCTCATTCCACGCCGCCGCAGCAACACCGCCACCGGCAGCGCGGAGACCAGGGTGCCGACTGTCCAGGCTTCCAGAATCCCCGTGCCCATGCGCTCGTGGAGCACCACCGCCAGGCCGGCGAGGGCTGCGAGTTTCGCCACCGCGAACACTGCGTTGCGCCACAGTTGCACGCTGCCGAACAGCAGCCCGATCAGCGCCTCGTCCAGTACAAGGGTGGCTCCCGTAATGCCGGAACCGACGACGAAGATCGCCGACTGCTCGGGATCTGCCAGGTAAGGTGCGACGTGCGGCAACAGCACCGTCGCGATGAGCAAGAACCCACCGGCGAGTACGGCGCTGATTAGGGTCGATGCGTACAACGATGCTGCGAGCAGGCCACCCGCGTTGTCCGGGTGACGCGCCAACTGTCCGATGAGGACGGTATTGAGCCCGGCCATGCCGAACGTGCCGACCAGCATCATCGCCGACACGGCTGCCGAGCCGTAGCCGACCGCGGCGACTGGAACCAGTTGCGCCGCGAGCCACCAGAACACAACGCCCAACACCGTGGTGATTCCGGTAGTGCCCATCAACGATGCAGTTGTGCTCAGCAACGTCCGGTGATCGCCCCACCAAATGCGGTGGGGTTTGGCATGGCGGGGCTGCGCGGCGAGCGGTGTGGTATCCATCACTCACCCACTCTGTTCCTCACGCGCTGGTCACGCGGCGTGCGCCAACGGCGTGCTTGCGTAGTCGCGACTCTGCGGGCGCGCAATGCAGCGCGCCTGGCGCGACCGCCGCCCGCGACGAGCCTGCGCGCGAGCGTCACGACGTCGGTG
This sequence comes from Sciscionella sp., assembly GCA_050700995.1. Taxonomy (GTDB): domain Bacteria; phylum Actinomycetota; class Actinomycetes; order Mycobacteriales; family Pseudonocardiaceae; genus JBOHEL01. Next base: position 6,856 of record JBOHEL010000133.1, read on the forward strand.
TCGTCCAAGACCGTGATACGCGGCAACTCCAGCGGGTGATCGGCAGCCGAAGCGGTCCAGCTGTTCATGGTGACCGCACCGCAGTATCCGGCGGTGGCAACGGCATTCCGGACTCGGCGGTCGTAGTCGCCGTACGGGTACGCGAAGCTACGTACAGCGCGGCCAAGATGGTCCTCCAGAACGGCTTTCGGGCGAGCCACCTCGTCGGCGAGCGCACGGTCGGGTAGCCGATCCAGCTCGGGGTGTGTGTGGCTGTGGGCGCCGATCTCGATGCCTGCGGCCGCCACCTCCTCGATCTGTGACCAGGACAGGATCGCCCGCTGGGTTTCGCCCGCGGCCTTCATCCAGCCGCTATGGCCTCCGACGTATCCAGTTGGCACATAGAGCGTCGCTGTGAGCTCGTAGCGCATCAGCATCGGCAGCGCGACGGCGTGGAAGTCGCTGTACGCATCGTCGAAAGTCAGCGCGATCGTCGGCTTTTCGGGAGGAAGCATCCCGCGGCGGAGCCGGTCGATCATCTGGGTGACAGTGATCGATTGCCATCCGTGCTGGACGATATACTCTAGGTGCGCCGCAAGTCGTTGCGGCGTCAGCGTCCACCGCTTGAATGATGCAGTGCTCGCAGTGGATAGCGCGTGGTACATCAGTATCGGCACCCCACCGTGTGCATTACCGGTCATGGTGTCCGCCTCATTTGCCTGGCCTGTTGGCGTCGGCTGCGCAGGTATGCACCCGCGCCCCCGAGCATGCCCCTTCGGTGCGCCCTGCTCAGCTCGCTCGGGTAGTCCTCTCCCATCGCGGCGGTGCGCACGGAATCGTGACCGCGAAGGTCGTGCAGCGCCTGTGGAGCCAGCCGCAGCAGTCTGCCGATCGCACGTGGGTCACGCATCAATGCTCGGGTGTAAAAGGCGGTGAGGCCCGCACCGTAGCCGAACAGTTGACGGGCTAACTCGGAGACTTCACGGCGGTGGTCGTGCCAGGTCAATGCGCCGGGCCAGTACACGAAGGTGGCGCCGGACAGCATGAGGTCACAGATGGCGGCGGTGTCCTCCCCCCCTGGCACCACGGTCCCGGCGCCGAGGGCGACGTCGAAACCGCCGATGCCGGTGAGCGCCTCGCGCTCGAATGCCATGTTGGCGCCGGTGCCGAAGGGGGGTAGCGGGTACAGCGGATGCTGATGAGCGTGCGAAGCTTCGTCGAAGATCGCAGCTGTGAACCCGCGTCCCTTGCTGTGCCCGCCGAACTGTTCGAACCAGCACTGTGCGGGCGTTTCCAAGGCCGCGGGTAGGATGATGCCGCCGACCCCGGCCGTGCCTGGCGCCACCGTAAACCCGCGGGTGATCTCGGCGAGCCAGTAGGTGTCGGGCCGCTCGTCGTCATCGAGATAGGCGACGATCTGGCCAGCCGCTGCCGCGAGCCCGGTGTTCCGAGCCCATGAGAGCCCCGGTCGTGGCTCGACGACGCGACGTAGCGGTACCGGCGAGCGGCGGCGAGCGAGCAGCGTCGCGACGGCATCCGTGGTCGGTGCGTTGTCCACCAGGATGATCTCATAGTCCGGATAGTCTTGCCTTTCCAATGCGTCCAGGCAGGCAGGTAACCGTGGGGCGCGGTCGCGGGTGCAGACGATGACACTCACCGGCGGCGCGGTCGCGAGTTGTGCTTTGCGGCCTGCAAGATAGAGCGACGGCGCCTCGAGCTTAAGACCCTCTGCGGGCAGCATCGGTGGGGCTTTCCGGTCTGCGGCCGACATCCGCTCCGCCACCGCCTGCCGTACCGCGGGCCACAACGCGGAGGCCAGCGCTGTGGATGTGGCACCCTCTCCGGGCAACGGTATATCAACCAGCGCCAGCGGTTCGGTGTACCAGCGGGCGAGCACCATGGCCGCCCCGTAACGTTGGGTGCCGGTAGCCGCCGCAGCGCGAATCGCAGGCAACGCATGCGAGAGTTCCACCTCGCAGACCCGGATCGGCGAGAACCCGGTGCCGTCTCCGGCCAGCGCCTGGGTGGTCATAGCACCGCTCCCGGCGCTGGGTCGGGGACGCCGGCATCGGCCACGGCGACTCTCGGCGACCGCTTGCACATGCCACGGGCGAGACCTGCCGTCGCGGCGGCCAGCCCGACGAGCATCGCGGCCATCCGTAGTGGCGCGTGACGATCACCGCGTGAGCACGCGAGGAGTTCGCGTGCCATGGCAGCAGGTAGCGTTCCGGCGTGCCGAAGTTCGCTTGACATGCTCTCGGAGCGGGACAGCAGGCGCACCAAGGCGGCCTTGCCCTGCCCTTCCGAGTAGCAGCGCTGCAGGAAGAACAGCATCCGAGCGCGCCGTCGCGGCACCTTGTGACCGACCTGCGCCGCCGGTTCGTAGAGCCACTGCCTGGTGGGAAACGCTCGCTGAGTGCGCAGGCAAAAGTCGGTGTCCTCGGGTGCTGAGCGGCCCCCGGTCTTGCCGAATCCCACCCGGAAGCCGTCGACGGCTGCGAAGACTTGGCGGTTGACTAGCATGTTGCCTGCCCACACGTTGCGCACAGGGCCTGTTACCGTCGGCAGGCCCCGGTAGGAGGCGCCTACCACCCACGCGAACTCGTCGGGGAACCATGCCGGACGCTGTCGCTCCCACAACGGTGTGAGCCCCCCGCCCACACCCAGCACGGTCGGATCACCGCGGTGCACCGCCAGCACCTCTAGCCAGTCCGGTTCGGCGACGGCATCGTCATCGAAGAACGCCAGCCAGTCGCCGCTGGCGTGCCGCGCGCCTGTGTTGCGCGCCCCTGACGCGCCACGCGCGCCGTCGTTTCCCACAACCCGCACTCCCGGCAGATCCTCACACAACCGAGCTAACAGTGTGGGGTTGTTATCCACCACGACCACGGTCTCGAGTGGGGGTGCGGTCTGCGCCGCGACCGACGTCAGGGCGTCGGCAAGGTCTGCCCGGCGAGCCTCGTCGTGCGTGCAGATGATGACGGATACGTCCGGCGCGCGTGTTGGAATCACTGCGCTGACAGAAGATGTCGGTCGTTGGGCGGCACTCTGGTCATCCTCCGCCGCTGTTGGGAGATGCTTTTCCACTGGTTCCCCTCGGCCCGAGCGAGGCAATCAACCGGCAGCGATCGTCGGCTGGTCGCCTCGACTTCTGAACAGACGCGATCGGTCCCGGCGGTGTCAAGCTCTCGGCATGCACCGGCGGACGCCTTGTTACGGATTCGACGATTCCCACGATGTTGTTACGCATGGGCCGTGACGTCGGGCTCGTGCGTCAACCGCGTTCAGCGGCCCGGCGCGGCGAGAGGTACTCGTCGGTGCCCGCCAGGGCGGTCCATACTTGAAGTTCCCGTCCACGGAATCACGGGAGGCGGGGGCACACCGGGAGGTGCAGGGTGCCACGGTCCAGGCGTGTGAGGAGATCTTTGCTCGTCGTGATGATCGTGCAGGTCATCGCGGTGGTTGTGGCAGTGGTAGCGATCGCGCATGCGCATGCCTCCAATCCTTGGGGCTTGCCGGACCCACATAACCGAATGTTTCTAGGCGCATACACGGAGTTGTCGGGGGTGAAGAAGTCGGAGGCTGCCATCGAGCAGCGCGAGCGGGCGATGGGGCGCCCTTACGATTTGCAGGTTACTTATTACGATTGGAATGATCCGTTCCCGGACTTCGGTGAGC